>NZ_JANURX010000003.1:0-158318 GCF_030250085.1 Campylobacter felis | reverse complement strand
CAAATTTTTGGGAGGGTTTATTGCTAGGAAGTGGAAATTTTAAAGGAAATCCTATGCGAACGCATATTGTTTAGCACCTTTTCCTAGAGAGCTTTTTGCTGTGTGGCTTAAGCTTTTTAAAGAAAGTATAGAATGCGTTTATAAAGAGCCAGAGCATCAAAGACTGATTTTTCAAAGAGCTGAAATGATAGCACAAAGATTTCAATATGTGCTGTATGAGAGTGAAATTGCATATTAAGATGATATTAAATTTATAAAGATATGAGATTTGAAGTTTATCTTCCTTAACTCTTATTTAAAAGGTTTTAAATGCAAGTGGAAAAAATTTTGCAAACTTTGGAAAATGAAGCGAATTTACGTACGCTTACCCCACTTAAACACGAGGGAAATTTCGTTTTTAAGCAGGGCAAAAAATTGCTTAACTTGGCTGGAAATGACTATCTGGGCTTGGCGACAAATTCCGTTTTAAAGAGGGAGTTTTTGGAGGTTGTGCGAGAGGAGGATTTGTATTTTTCAAGTTCAAGTTCGAGGAGTTTAAGTGGAAATTACGAAATTTATGAAAGGTTAGAAAATACGCTTAAACATAAAATTCAAAAAGAAGTTTTGCTTTTTAATAGCGGCTACCAGCTTAATAGTTCTTGCATCGCAGCCCTTGCTAGTGTGCCTCATACCCTTTTTTTGGCGGATAGACTTATTCACGCTAGTATGATTGATGGGCTTAGGGGGCAAATTTTTTGCGTTTTAGGCATAATGATATGGAGCATTTGCAAATCTTGCTAGAGAAAAATCACGCAAAATATGAAAACATCATCATTTTAAGCGAAGCACTTTTTAGTATGGATGGGGATTTGGTTAAATTACAAGAATTAGTTGGACTTAAAAAAAATATAAAAATGTTTTGCTTTACATTGACGAGGCACATAGTGTGGGGTGTTTTGGTGGAGGTTTGGGACTTGTAAAAGAATTAGAATTAGAAGTTGATTTTTTAATCTTTACTTTTGGAAAAGCCCTTGCCTTAATGGGGGCTTGTATGATAATAAGTAAGCAATTTAAAGATTTTTTTATCAATAAAGCTAGGGCTTTGATTTATTCTACCGCACTGCCACCCATTAATGTCGCCTTTAGCCTTTTTATCTTTGAAAAAATCGCTTCTTTTGAAAAGCAAAGGATAAAATTAAAAGCTTTAAGTGAGCATTTTAAGAAAATTTTAAGAGCTAAGGAGCTTGAATTTTTGGGGGATTATTATATCATCTCTCTTATTTTAAAAGAGAATCAAAAAGCCCTTGAAGTTGCTTTAAGGCTTGAGAAAAATGGCATTTTTGCTCCTGCGATTAAAACGCCCACTGTTCCTAAAAATAGTGCTAGAATTCGCTTTTCTTTGCATGCAAATTTGAGTGAAAGCGAATTGGATAAAATAGCGGAGCTTTTATGAAGATTGAGTTTTTACATCAAAATGCGAATTCTAAAGAGCTGATACTTTTTTTTCGCGGGTTTTGCTAGTCAGCCATCGCATTTTCTACATTTAAATTCACAAAAAAATGTGCTTATGGTTTATGATTATATGGATTTTGAATTCAAATTTGATCTTAATGCTTTTGAAAATATCACGCTTATAGCCTTTTCTATGGGGGTTTGTGTCGCTTCAAAAGTGCTTAAAAATTTTCATTTTAAAGCTAAAATTGCCCTTAATGGCACAAATTATGGCGTAGATAAAATAAGAGGAATTCCCCCTAGCATTTTTTTACGCACAGCACAAAATTTCAAGCTTGAGGACTTTAAAAAAGCTTTGCTTTACAAAAGGGCAAAATTTGAATTTAGAGCTGAAAAGGACCTAAAGGAGGAGCTTTTAGCTTTGTATGAGTTTTGTAAAAAGGACTTTGTCAAGAATTTTACTTGGGATAGGGCTTATATGAGCGAGGGGGACTTCATCTTTCCTAACCTAGCGTTAAAAAACACTTATGAGAATTTAATTTGCTTAAAAGAACCGCATTTTGCTTTTTGCTTTTGATAAGTGGGAGCAAATTTGAATTTTTTAAAAGCCAAAGATAGTTATAAATTTGCCGCTAAGGTGCAAGATATGATGGGGAAAAGCTTATGTGAGCTATTAAAAATTCATCGTTTGAAAGAATTTGATAGGGTGTTTGAGTTTGGTTGTGGGACGGGTGAATTTAGTCAGAAATTGCAGAAAAATATTATTTTTAAAGACTATGTGAGAAATGATATTTTAGATTATAAAAGCGAATTTGAGGTTGAAATTTTTGATATGAATTGTATCCCAAAAGCTTTTTTTGAAGGTCAAAAATTTGATCTTATCGCCTCAAATGCCACTTTGCAATGGCTTAAAAATGATATTTTTACAAATTTACACACCTTGCTTAAAAAAGACGGCTTTCTTTTGCTTTCAAGTTTTGGAGAAGAAAATTTAAAGGAAATTAAGAGTTTAACGGGACTTTCATTACCTTATAAAAGTCTTAAAGAGCATAGAACTTTGCTTAAGAATTTTGAAATTTTAGAGCTAAAAGAAGAATTAAACCAGCTGAAATTTGAAAGTGCTTTAGAGGCTTTTAGACACTTAAAACTTAGCGGAGTTAATTCTTTGGGGCGTTTTTATTTGGGGAAAGAAACGCTTTTAAAAATGCAAGAAAATTTTAACAATAGCTTAACTTATCATAGTATTTATATCTTATGTCAAAAAAGAATAAAATAGAAAAAAAATTTGTTATAATGTGCGAAATTTTAATAGTTAAGGAAAGATTATGAAACGCATTGTTGTTTTTTTGATTTTTAGCGTTTTTACGCTTCATTTACAAGCGGAGAAAATTAGCATTTTTGTTGCCTCTTCAGCTTCAAAGGCGATGAGTGAGCTTAGAGAAATTTTTATGCAAAATCACCCAAATGATGAGATAGAGCTTATTTTCGGAGCTTCCGGGAAGCATTATCAGCTTTTAAAAGAGGGTAGGGAGTTTGATTTATTTTTCTCAGCCGATGCAAAATATGCCGCACAAATCGCAAAGGATGGTAATGCCCTCAGTGAGCCTAAAATCTATGCTTTGGGCGTTGTAGTACTTTATAGTTTAGATGAAGCTTTGCTTAAGGGCGGGGTGGAAAAACTAGGCGAAAAAGCGGATAAAATCAAGCATTTAAGCATAGCAAATCCAAAGGTTGCACCTTACGGAGTGGCAGCTAGTGAAATTTTAAAAAATCTTCAATTAGAAAAACAATTTAAAAATAAAATCGTGCTAGGTGATAATATCTCTCAACCTGTGCTTCACATAGATAGTGGTGCGGCGGAGCTTGGGATAGTGGCTTATTCTCTCGTTTCTAGTGTGAATTTACCTAAAGGAAAAGCGGTTTTAATCGATCCTAAATTCTACACGCCGTTAGAGCAGTCTTTTGTCCTTACAAAATACTCTAAAGATAAGAAGTTAGCCTTGGAATTTGCGGACTTTATCATAAGTAATGAGGCAAAAGCTATTTTTAAAAAATATGGATTTGACACACCTTGAATATTTTAAAAGGTTATTTTAGCTCCTTGCAAAATGAGGGTGATGTTTTAAGCGTAAAGGTCGATGTTTTGGGAGTGGAATTTAGCGTTTTGATGCTGGATTTTTCTTCTTTTGATTTTAATGGCGAACTTGAGCTAATCTTTAAAGAACACGAACTTTGCTTTGCAAATTTAGGGGCAAATTTGAGTGTGGAAAACTGCTTTGAGGCTCGAATTTGTAGGATTAAAAAGGGGCGTATTTTATGGCATATTTTTTTCAAATTTAAGCATTTTGAATTAGGCTCTCTTATCGATGCTAAAAAGGGCGAAAAGCTTGATCTAAAGCTAGGAGAAAAAAGGCTTTGTTTTATTAAGGCAAATGACATCACCCTAAGGAAAGCAAGTGTTTGAGGTGGAATTTTTACAAACCTTATGGCTTAGTTTTAAGCTTTCTTTCATCACGACTTTTTTACTCTTTTTTGTCGGTGTGTTTTTGGCTTATTGTTTTGTTTTTACAAATTTTGCTTTTAAAAGCTTTTTGCAAATCATAGTCTCTATGCCCTTAGTTTTACCGCCTAGCGTTTTGGGCTTTTATTTGCTTATGAGCTTTTCGCCAAATAGCACACTTGGATACTTTTTAAAGGAGCAATTTAATCTTTCTTTAGTTTTTACTTTTGAGGGGCTTGTTTTTGCTTCGATGATTTTTTCTCTACCTTTTATGGTGCATCCTATACAAAGTGCTTTTGCTGCCTTAAATAAAAATTTGATTGAAGCTTCCTATACGCTAGGAAAAGGAAGATGGATAACTCTTTTTAAAGTTATTGTTCCAAATTCTAAGATTGGCATTTTTACAGGGCTTACTATGGCTTTTGCACATACTATGGGTGAATTTGGTGTTGTGATGATGATAGGAGGACACAAAAAAGGCGAAACTTTAGTCGCTAGTATAGCTATTTATGATGAGCTTGAAGCACTTAATTATACTCTAGCACATCAATACGCTTTCGCACTTTTTGCGGTAAGTTTTATCCTACTTTTTGCCCTTTATATGGTTAATAAAAAATTCACCTATCAAGGCTAAATATGCTAGAATTTTGTCTAAAACACACGATAAAAGGTATTGAGGGACCTATTAAACTTGATCTTGACATTATGCTAAATCAAGGCGAAATTAGTGCCATTTTTGGAGAAAGTGGAGCAGGTAAAACAACGCTTTTAAGGATACTTGCAGGTTTAATCACTCCACAAAAAGGCTTTATAAGAGTAGGAGATGAAATTTGGCTTGATCTTAAAAAGGGGATTAATCTCAGCCCACAAAAACGCTCCTTAGGCTTTGTATTTCAAGACTATGCCCTTTTTCCTAATATGAGCGTGAGAGAAAATTTAGCCTACGCTACTCAAAACCAAAGAAAAATTGACGAACTTTTAGAACTTATAGGTCTCAAGGAGCTAGCCAACTCACGCCCTAAAGAATTAAGTGGCGGACAAGCGCAAAGAGTCGCCCTTGCTAGAGCCTTGGCTAAAGAGCCTAAAATTTTGCTTTTAGATGAGCCTTTAAGTGCTTTGGATTTTAAAATGCGTTCACACTTGCAAGAAGAATTACTTAAAATTTTAAAACATTTTAAAACGACAGCCTTGCTTGTAAGCCACGATTTGGCTGAAATTTATAGGCTAAGTGCTAGAGTTTTGCAGCTAAGTGGCGGTAAAATCATCAAAGATTTACCAACTAAGCAATTTTTTACCCATCATAATTTAAGTGCTAAATTGCGTTTAAATGCCATTTTGCTTGAAATTAATCAAAGCGATATTTTAGTCGTTTTAACCCTTTTGCTAGGACAAGATATAGTTAAAATCACCCTTAGCGAAGAAGAATTTATAAAAGAATATAGCGAAATTAAAATAGGAGAAACCTTAATGCTTTCCATAAAAGCCTTTAATCCTCTTATCATAGGCAAGTTGAGCGATTAGATAAATTACGCTATACTTAATTAAAATTTAGGGAGTAAATGATGCGGTTTAAAATGATTTTTACTAGTGTTTTGGCGATGAGTTTATTAAGCGGGTGTTTGACAACAAGTTTGCAAACAAATAGCACGATGAGTCAAAGCATATTTTTAGATCCTGTGGCTAAGGAAAAAAGGGTGGTTTTTTTAAATATTAAAAATACTAGTTCTTGTCAAATTCATTTAGAGCATAAACTTAAAAGCAGTTTAGAGGCTAAAGGTTATCAAATTAGTGATGATTTAGAAAATAGCACCTATATTTTAAGCACAAATGTGCTTTATTGTGATAAAAAGCAAGAAAATAATACCGCAGGTGGAGCTTTAGCAGGTGGAGCTGTGGGTGCTGGCATTAGTGCTTATAATAGCTCTTCGGCAGGTGGGGCTATTGCAGCTGGTGCGGCTGGCGCTCTTTTGGGTGGGCTTTTGGCTAAGATGAGTGAGGATACGATTTATCAAATGCAAGTCGATGTTAATATCAAGCAAAAAATTCAAAATAAAGTCTTAAATCAAAATACAAATATCAATTCTCAAGCAAGTGTAAGAGACAAAAAGGCGAGTGGCTTTTTAAATAGCTTTGGCGGTAATGTAAGAAATGAAAAAGTAGGACAGCTTAATGCGAATTTGGCAAGTAGCACACAACAAAGCTATGAAAGCGATTATGTAGAAAGAAGCACAATTATCCTTGCAGAGGCTGTAAAAACTGGACTTAAGCTTGAGGAAGCGAGTGAAATTTTAGAAGATAAAATCATTGCTCAAATCGCAGGATTATTTTAAACCCTGCCCATTTTTATAAGAAATTTTAGATATTTTTCTAAAATTTCATCTCTTTTTGCCAAGCTTTTATAATCCTTAATGTCTAAATTAAGCCCAAAAGAAAAGGCTTGTTGATTTAACTCATAAAAACCCACAATACTAGCGATTTGTGCCTCATCATTAAAGCCTGTTTTGGCATAAATTTTAACCCCATTTATTTCTTTATAAAAGAGTAAATTTTTAAGAATTTTTTGACTTTTTAAAGAATAGGGCAAAGAAGTGGTGGCGAGTTTATAAAGCAAAATGGCTTGTTCTTTGGCATTAATTTTTAAAGAATTATCCAGCCAAAAGCTATCAATTTGAGAAATTTTTTGGTTACCATAATGGATTAAAGTTAAATTTTTTTGCATATTTTCTTTGCCGATTTTTCGAGCTAGAAATTTAAAAGCTGGGACTTGAGAGCGTTTGAGAGCGGAGCTTAAATTCGCGTCATTTTTCCAGCTTGGCAAAAAAACTTTTTCATTATTATAAAAATAAAAAATCTCTTTTTCATCTTGTATTATGCCCAAATTTAACGCAAAAAGAGCGTTGAAAATTTTAAAAGTTGAAGCTGGAGAAAAGCGTTTTTCCGCTCTTTTTTTATCGTTTGTAAGAAAGCTTTTGCCATCATAAAGAACAAAAACTCCTTTTGTTTCATAATCTTTAAAAAAATTAGGCAAAATATCCGCTTTTAAATTTGTAAAAAATGTAAAAATAATGAAAAATGTCAAAAAATTTTTCATTTTTATCCTTTCTTTTTGTATTATTATAATATAAATTGTATTATTATAATATAAATTTAAAGTTAAAATGTTAGAATATCGGCTCAAATTTGGGTTTTAAGTAGGGATACGCAAGCCGAACTAACTCAAATGAAAATTTCATAGAAAGGTTTTTCAATGAAAAAAGCTATTTTTTTATTGTTTGCTTTTGCAGCGGTTGCTTTTGCACAAACAAATGCTCCTGTTGAGCAAGAAGCTATAAATGTGTGGATTAAAGCGTTTTCTGTTTTAGCGGCTGGCTTGGGTCTTGGTGTGGCTGCACTTGGTGGAGCGATAGGTATGGGACATACAGCAGCAGCAACCATAGCTGGAACAGCTAGAAATCCGGGTCTTGGACCAAAATTAATGACGACAATGTTTATTGCCTTAGCGATGATAGAAGCTCAGGTAATTTATGCTCTAGTTATCGCTTTGATAGCTCTTTATGCAAATCCTTTTATCCCTTTTTCTTAAGTAGGGTTACTCCTCCTAAGGGGGAGTTTTGCGGTTATGGTGGAATTGGTAGACACGCCATCTTGAGGGGGTGGTGCGCTTCGCGTGTGCGAGTTCAAATCTCGCTAACCGCACCATATATTCAAATTTAGTTTGATTTTAAAATTTCATTAAATCCATTTTGCAGTTGTGAAGTAGTTTATATAAAATAGCAAAAAGAGAGATTAATAATCTCTCTTATCATCATTAAGCCTTGTAGTTTTTAACGGCTTTTTCTAAAATTTCTATTGCGGCATTAATATCTTTAAAATCTTGCACTTTAACCCATTTGTTAGGCTCTAAAATTTTGTAAGTTTCAAAGAAATTTTTAATTTTATTTAAAGTGGCTTGCGGTAGATCTGTGTAGCTTTTTATGTCTGTATATCTTGCGTCGATTTTATCTACTGGCACGGCTAAAAGCTTTTCGTCCATACCGCTTTCATCTTCCATTATCAAAACGCCTATTAAACGACAAGGAATCACAGCACCCGCTTGAATAGGATATTCATTTAAAACCAAAATATCCACAGGATCACCATCATCAGCTAAAGTATTGGCGATAAAGCCGTAATTTGCAGGATAAAACATCGCACTAGCCATTACTCTATCTACAAAAATCGCTCCGCTATCTTTGTCAAGTTCGTATTTGACGCTTGAGCCGTAAGGAATTTCTATTACGGCATTAATTTTATTTGGGATCTCTCCTACCTTGATTTTGCTTAAATCCATTTTTTCTCCTTATTTGATATAGTTTTTACAAATCGCTATTTAGCAACACTTTCTTTATAAAATGCTTAGACAGAATTTCTAAAAGTGCCATTAAACTTAGGATAAATTTATCATTTGTTTTTGCAAACGCTACTTTGCCACTGCATTAAGTTGCTTTTTCATTAGCTACTTTTTGAAATTAACCCTCAATTATAGCGGAAAAAGGTCTCTTTGGCAATGATCTATTTTAAAGAAGTTTAATTTGGCTTGACAAAAGAGCTGTTTTAACATACAATTTTTAGCGTTTGCGAAAAAAAGAATTTTACGCTTTTTTACAAAATTTATAAAAGGATTTGATGATGTTATTAGGTTTTAATATTGACCACATTGCTGTTTTAAGAGAGGCTAGAAGGGTTAATGACCCTGATGTTTTAGAAGCGGTTTTCTTAAGTGCTAATTTTTGCGATCAAATCACTCTTCATATAAGAGAAGATCGCCGTCATACGCAAGAATTTGACCTTGAAAATTTGACTCGATTTTGTAAAATTCCTATCAATTTAGAATGCTCAAATGATGAAGAAATGATAAAAATTGCCCTAAAATACAAGCCAAATCGCGTTACCATAGTGCCGGAAAAAAGAGAAGAACTAACGACTGAGGGCGGTTTAAATTTAGCAAATGACAAGCTAAAAACAAATATAGAGCTTTTACATAAGGCAAATATAGAAGTTTCGCTTTTTATTAATCCAAATTTAAAAGATATAGAGAAGTCAAAAGAGCTTGAGGCTGATTTTATCGAGCTTCATACGGGACATTTTGCAAATTTATATAATGCCCTTTTTAGCAATATTACAAAAACGCCTTATAAGGTGCTAGATATGGATAAAAAAGCGTTAGAATTAGGTCTTAAAGAGGAGTTGGCAAGACTTGAGCTTTGTGCTAAGAAGGGAGCAAATTTGGGACTTAAAATCGCCGCTGGACACGGACTTAATTATAAAAATACAAAAGAGCTTCTTTTCATAAAAGAAATTTGTGAGCTTAATATCGGTCAAAGCATAGTTGCAAAAGCTGTTTTTATCGGGCTTGAAAGGGCTTTAATTGAGATGAGGACTTTATTAAATGAAAGTGGCTATTAGCATAGGCGATTTAAATGGCATAAGCTTGGAGCTTGTGCTTAAGAGCCATAAAAAGCTTAGTCAAATTTGTACGCCTTATTATTTTTTACACGAAAGTCTTTTAAAGCAGGGCTTAAATCTTTTAAAAAAGAAAGAAATTGCCCTAAATTTAGTCGAATTTAGCCACGCGAAAATAAGCAAATTTGAAAAAATAAAAGAGGATAAAAATGTAAAAATTTTTTCCTTTCAAACTCCGCTTTCTTTAGAGCTTAATGCAAATTTTACTATTAAAGCTGGTGAGATTGATGCGCAAAGTGGAACATATAGTTTTTTGAGTTTTGAGGCAGCTTGTGCCTTTACTCATCAAAAACACGCCGCCGCTCTCATTACCTTACCTATCCATAAAAAAGCTTGGAATTTGGCTGGAATTTCGTTTAGGGGACACACGGACGCATTAAGAAGTTTTTATGGGAAAAATGCCATAATGATGTTAGGTTGCAAAAAGCTTTTTGTAGGGCTTTTTAGTGAACATATCGCCTTAAGAGATGTTTCAAGTCAAATTAAACTTGAGCCTTTAACGCAATTTTTAATCGATTTTTATCAAGAAAGTGGATTTAAAAAAATTGGTGTTTTGGGTTTTAACCCTCACGCTGGAGACTTTGGCACGATAGGGGGTGAGGAGGAGAGCATTATAGAAGAGGCGATTAGATGTGCAAATTTGCATCTTCAAAAAGAAATTTATTTGCCTCAAATTCTAGTCGCAGATAGTGCTTTTACGCCAAATTCTCTTAAAAAATGTTCGCGTTTGGTGGCGATGTATCACGACTTAGCTCTTGCTCCGCTTAAGGCTTTATATTTTGAAAAAAGTGTTAATGTGAGTTTAAATTTGCCTATTATCCGCACTAGTGTTGATCATGGAACAGCTTTTGATAAAGCGTATCAAAATGCAAAAATTAGCACGAAAAGCTATAAAGAAGCCGTTAAAATAGCTCTCAATTTGGCAAAGAAAAGAAAGAAGATATAAATTTGGAACAATTTTTGCTTGTATTTTTGTAAAATACAAGGAGGAAAAATGTTAGTCGATAAAGTGCAAAATAATGGCTCTTTTTTTAATGCAAAGATTAAAGAAAAGGAAAGGTCTGCTGAAGAATTTCAAGCGACTTTAAATGAGATTAAAGAGGAGCAAAAGCAAGAGCAAAAAGCTACTTCAAAAAAGGATAAAAGCCTTGTTAATGAGGACTTAGACCTTAGTGCTTTGCAAAATGACTTTAGCCTTTATGCTTGGCAGAAATTAAGAGAAAGTCAGCATAAGAAAAATGAAGAAACTATGCTAAACAATCTTTTTAGTATGATAGACGCCAACACGGCTAATCGCTAATTCCGCTTTATTTGCGGGTTTAGATTTTAAAGAGATCTTGTAAATTCTTCATCGCTTCTTCATTGCTTATTGTTTTAGCCCCAAGTTCTTTAAGCTCAATCTCAAAACCACTTAGCATAGAAGTAAGGCGTATATTAATGCCATTTTTTCCTATGGCTTTGCTTTTTTGTTCGCTATTAAGACTGACTACGGCTGTTTTATCTTCAATTTTAACGGAATTAATAATGGCTGGAGCTAAGGCACGAGCAATTAAGATTTCATTTTCGCTTGAGTATTCTATGCAGTCTATGTTTTCGTTATGAATTTCTTTACTCACAGCATTAATTCTCACGCCCTTAACGCCCACAGTAGCACCAACTGGGTCGATATTTGAGCTATTTGCTTGCAGTATGATTTTCGCTCTTTCGCCCGGAATTCTAGCGCATTTTACTACGCTTACAAGTCCGTCTTTAATCTCAGGCACTTCGGCTTCAAGTAAGCATTCTAAAAATTTGGGACTAGTCCTTGAAAGCTCCATTTTAATGCCCTTATCCGTATAAACACGGCGTATCACAGCCTTAACTACATCGCCGACCTTAAATTTTTCGCCTTTAATACGATTTTTACGCGGTAAAAAAGCTCTTAACTCATCGATTTCTATGAAGGTATTTTCCTCGCTATCCACACGCACAACGCTACCAAAGACTATTTGACCAACTTTGTTTTTATATTTCTCAAAAATAGTTTGCTCTAAAAGCTTTTGGATATGATATTCTAATTCTTTATGTAGGGTATTAACAGCTGTGCGACCTAAATTTTCTAAGGAACATTCATAAGTTAATTCATCGCCTATTTCTACATCTTTTGCCTCTTTTTTGGCTTTAGAAATGGCTATAAAACTTTCTTTATTTTCATCAAGCCTTTCATCATCATCTGCTACGATTAGTATTTTTTGATACAAGCTAAGCGTTTTTTTATCGACAAAAAATTCATATTCTTCGCCATAAATTTTTTTTGCCGTGTTTATAAGTGCCGTAATGACCTTATCTTTCACGCTTTCAAGTTCTAAATTTTTTTCATTAGCTATGGACTCTATGATGTCTGCTATTTTTTCCATTTAATACCTTTTTTGGGAATTTTTTAAAAAGTAGAGTAAAATTATAATTTAATAAGTTTAATTAAAAGTAAAATTTGCTAGAATTGGCGATTTAAAATAAGCTAAGGATAAATTATGGACTTAAAATTAGCAAGAAATTTAATCAATGACAAGCCTAAAAATATAAGCTTGAGTAAGATTGAGGATGCGGTGGAGAAGGAAGGGCAGAAATTTTTTTATTTTGATAAGGAAAATTCGCACAAGCAACTCATCGCTTTAGTAGAACATTTTGAAAAAAAAGGTTTAAATGTCTATCATAGAATTATTCGCTATGGACTTGACGAGCAAGATTATATGTATGAGGTGCATATTCTTTGAGTGCTAAGAAATTATTTATCCAAACTTTGGGTTGTGCGATGAATGTAAGAGATAGTGAGCATATCATCGCTGAATTAACGCAAAAGGAGAATTATAGCCTCACAGAGGACATAAAAGAGGCGGATTTAATTCTCATTAACACTTGTTCCGTGCGTGAAAAACCCGTGCATAAGCTTTTCTCAGAAGTCGGTGGCTTTGAAAAAGTGAAAAAGAAGGGTGCTAAAATAGGCGTTTGCGGTTGCACGGCTTCGCATTTAGGAGAGGAAATTTTCCGCCGTGCGCCTTATGTGGATTTTGTTTTGGGAGCTAGAAATATTTCTAAAATCACTCAAGCGGTCAAAACTCCAAAATTTGTTGGGGTTGATTTAGATTATGATGAAAGTGAGTTTGCTTTTAGCGATTTTAGAAATAGTCCTTACAAATCCTACATTAACATTTCCATAGGTTGCGATAAACATTGCACTTATTGCATAGTCCCACATACTAGAGGAGATGAAATTTCTATCCCTTTTGAATTGATTTATAATGAAGCTAAAAAGGCGGTAGAAAAGGGTGCGAAAGAGATATTTTTACTTGGGCAAAATGTCAATAATTATGGCAAAAGATTTAGAAACGCTCATAAAAAAATGGATTTTTCCGATTTGCTAAATGCCTTAAGTGAGATTGAAAATTTAAGACGCATTCGTTTTACAAGCCCACATCCTTTACATATGGACGATAAATTTTTACAAACTTTTAGTCAAAATGAAAAAATTTGCAAAGCTATGCATATGCCTTTGCAAAGTGGCTCAAGTGAAATTTTAAAAGCGATGAAAAGAGGTTATAGTAAAGAGTGGTATTTAGATAGGGCTTTAAAGCTTAGAGAGCTTTGCAAAGATGTCAGCATTTCAACAGATATTATCGTAGCATTTCCGGGAGAGAGCGAAAAGGACTTTGAGGACACTTTAGATGTTTTGGAAAAGGTGCGTTTTGAGCAAATTTTTTCTTTTAAATACTCCAAACGCCCCCTAACTAAAGCTGCTACAATGCCTAATCAAATTCCAGAAGATATTGCCTCAAAAAGACTAAGTTTTTTACAAAATCGCCACGCAGAAATTTTAGATGAAATCACAAAAAAGCAGGAAAATCAAACTTTTGAAGTGCTTTTTGAAGAGCTAAGGGCAAATAATGCCGTAGCAGGTCGCACGGATAATAATTTTTTAGTTCAAATCGAGGGCAGCGAAGAAATGCTAGGCACAATGAAACAAGTGAAAATCACAAACGCAAAACGCATGGTGCTTTATGGGGAAATTGTTTAAAAAAACGCTTTTTATAAGACTTGTCTTTTTTTTGCAATGGCTCATTTTTTTAAGTTGCTTTAAGCGTTATCATGGCAAGGAGGTCGATGATGAGCCTTGCGTTATCCTTTTTTGGCACGGACGCCTTGCTTTGATGCCATTTGCTTTTAGGCGTTTTAGAAAAAAAGGCAAAAGAGCTTTTGTGATGATTTCTCATCATAATGATGGGGAATTAATCGCCAGACTTATTCATCTTTATGGCTTAAATGTGATAAGAGGTAGCACTTTTAGGGGTGCTAGCACTGCTCTTCGCTCGGCTTTTAAAGTATTGGAGCAAAAAGACGATATAGTTATAACGCCTGATGGTCCAAGAGGTCCAAGACATAGCATTTCAGATGGAGCGATTTTAATCGCGCAGAAAAAAAATGTTAAGATAAGAATTTTAAACTACGAAGCGAGTCGCTTTTGGGAATTTAAAAGCTGGGATAAAATGCTTTTACCTAAGCCTTTTAGTAGGGTTGTTTATAGCTTAAGTGAGCCTTTTGATGTTTCTAATTTGGAGAAAGATGAGGCTAAAGTTTTGATTAAAAAAGAATTTGAAAAAATTTGCCAACGCGATAGTTTTAAGGAGAAGATATGACGCCATTTTTTAAAAAAATCTTGCCGCAAATTTTTATAAGTGCGATTTTAGAAGATAAAAAAAATACGCTTAAAATTTGCACTTATCGTAATAAAAAGCTCATTAAAAAATTAGAAAAAACCTTTGACAAAAGCGAACAACTCATTACCTTTATCAAAAATTATGATAAAAAATTTTTCCCCTATTATATAGCCTTATTTTTAGATAGCGAGGAGCAAGGAATTTTACCAAGTGGGGAGCAAAATTATGATGAATTTGGTATAGGCAAGATGAGCATTAAAACCCTGCCTTTGGCGAATGTTTTGCTTTACACGGCGACTGAGCATATAGAGTATTTTAGCGAGTTGTGTGAGGATTGTGGGGGGCTTGATTTTCTATTTTCACCTTTTGCCTTGCTTCATTTTTGCATACAAAAGGAAAAACAAGATGATAAAACAAGGCTTTATGTCTTTAAAAATTCTCAAAGTTTAGCTCTAATGGTCTATAAAAATGGCGAAATTCTTATAGGCTCTTACAAGCTTTTTGAAAAGACTTTAAGTTTTCAATTTGATGGTTTTGATGATGGTGAAATTTCAGGCGATGATGGTTTGAGTGCGGAAACTACGCCTTTAGAAGAGGGCGAAGAAAAAAAAGAAGGCGAAATCACTTTGGATAATTTTAACGAAATGTTAGGAGATAAAATAGACGCTTTAGACCAAGAGCAAAATGATGGTGAGAGTATCGTAGAAAAGCCGCAAGAAGATGTAGAGATGGATGATTTGGGAAAATTTGGTGCAGATATGGAAATTTGTCGCTTTATCATCTCAAGCATAGAAAGCTTTTATCGCGATTCGCATTATGGGGGAGATTTTATCGATGAGCTTGTTATTTTTAGTGATGAGATGTTACTACAAAGCACCTTAGAATTTGTGGAAAGTGAAATCTTTTTAAAGCCTCAAATTAAGCTCATTGATACCCATGAGCTAATGCAAGAAGTGATGCAAAAGGAGCTAAAATATGACTTATAGTTTTACAAAACCACAAAAAAGACCTTTATTTAGCCTTTTGGATAGAATTTGGATAGTGCTTTTTGGCTTTGCTTTTGTTTTTATCTTTTTTGTTTTTGTGATTTATGAATTTCGTATCATTTTTACGCATAATGCGATTGATAATAAAAAAGAAGAGGTGATTTTAACCACGCAGCAAATCAAAAAAAATGAGGAGCTTTATCTTGTCTTGTTAAAACAAAGTCAAATCGCTGCAGAATTTAAGGATAAAAATCAAAACACCAAAGATAGCCTTAAAAATCTTTTTGATATGACTTTAAAAACGGGTAGCATAAGCTTTGATAGTGTCGAGCAAAGTGCCACTATGCTTAAGCTCACGGGAGTAAGTCCTACGAAAGAAATGTTTGCCTTGCTTTTGGAAACCCCTTTAAAAAGTATATTTGACGAGACAAATACAAGTTATTATAAGTTGGGTAATGGCTGGTATCGTTTTGTAAGCATTAGTAAAATTTTAGGAATGAGTTATGAAAGATAAAAGTTTTGAAGAGATAAATATAGTCAAAATTCTTATATTAACTTTAAGTTTTATCAGCGTTTGCACGGCTTTGATTTTATTTTTACTTTTGCCGACTTTAAAAAGCTATAAAGAACTTAGCCTTAAGGATAATTCTCAAACAGCTCTTCTTAATGCCACCAAAGCGAAATTAAACGCAAGTGAAGACAAAATAGCCGTCCTAAGAGGCGAAAATAATAAAAGCTTAGAGCAGTTTCAAACGAATTTTAACGAGAAAAATTTTCAAACTTTTTTAACGCTTTTTTTTAAAAATATTAAGATAAAAACCCTTGAAAATGCGAACGAACTTTACCTAAAACACACGCTTTTAGTTCAAGCCGATTTAGCTTCTCCTAAAAATTTATATGATTTTATTGACGCTTTGCAAAATTATGATAATCTCATCAAAATAGACTATCCCTTAAACTTAAAAGCAAAAAAAAGCGGCATAGAGCTTAGTTTTATCGCTAAAATTTATGGGGAAAAGTAATTTTTAAAGGAGTAACAATGCAAAAAGTAGCCAACTCAAACCTCCACGATGCAAAGAAAAATAAAAAAGATGAGTTCTACACGCAACTAAGCGATATAGAAAACGAGCTGCAACACTACAAAACACATTTTAAGGACAAAATTGTGTATTGCAACTGCGATGACCCACTACAAAGTGCCTTTTTTGAATACTTTTTCAAAAATTTCAAATGGCTTGACTTAAAGGCTCTTATCACCACTTGCTATAAAAGTCAAAATTATAGAGAAGTAAGCACAGAAGATTCCCCCAAGAAAGCCTATGCGATAAAAATCCACAGAGATGATGTGATAAAAGATGAGCTTATCAACCCACAAAAGCACTCCATTGATGATGTAGATAAAGTTTTATCCCAAATGCACCCACTGCGAGAAGTGGAAGCTACTCTCTCTCTCTCTCTGCTAGCAAATCGCAATCCCAAGAAACGCTAAAAGCCTTTGAAAACAACAAACACAAGCTTTTTGAAAACTTTAGAGCCGAGCTAGAATCTGACCCCAAAGATTTACAAGCTACACAAAACAAAAGCACAAAATCCCCCAAAGAGCCTAGCCTTTTCCCACTTGATGAAGATAAAGGGCTAAATAATGCAGGGGATTTTAGAAGCAAAGACTGCATAGAGCTGCTTAAACTAGCCGATATTGTCGTTACAAATCCGCCTTTTTCACTCTTCCGTGAGTATGTCGCACAATTAGTTGAGTATAAAAAGAAGTTTTTGATAATAGGGAATAAAAATGCCATTACTTATAAAGAGACTTTTTCTTTAATCAAAGAAAACAAAATATGGCTAGGGATAACTTCCGCAAATGTCTTTTTAAAGCCTAATGAAAATCGCACAGGCTTTATACTTACCAAGCAAGTAAATGGACTTACAAGGTGGTTTTCAAATTTAACGCATAAAAAACGCACGGAGATTTTAGAAACTATCGCTAGTTACAAAAAGAATCCAGAGCAATACCCAAAGTATGATAATTATGACGCTATCAATGTGGATAAAACCATTGAGATTCCGCTAGATTACGATGGCATTATGGGCGTGCCGATAACTTTCTTAGATAAACATAATCCTAAGCAGTTTGAGATAGTGGCAAAAATGACTACAACAGGAATTGATGAATTTAATTTTGGCTATCCCTATATAAATGGCAAGAAAATTTACGCCAGAATCCTAATCCGCAAAATCGCCGAAGTAGCTGAGCTAAGAAAACTTGAATTTGAAAAAATGTAATAAGGAGCAACAATGCAAATAGACAAAACAGAAATCAAAATAAAAGAGCTAGTAGCAGGATACACAAGAGATGAGGAGAGTAGCCAAGTAGTCGCCTATGCAGATTCTAGCGGAGTAGCAAGGCTTAATATCCGCCCCAAATATCAAAGGGAGTTTGTGTATAAAGAAGCCCAAAGAAATGCCGTGATAGATACGATACTAAAGGGCTTTCCTTTAAATATAATGTATTGGGTGAAAAATGTGGATTTTGGTGCGGAGTGTGAATATGAAGTGCTAGATGGACAGCAAAGGACTATAAGTATATGCGAGTATGTTAAAGGGAGCTTTTCTATCCAGTGGAATGATAAATCGCAGTATTTTCATACTTTATCCAAAGACTTGCAAGAGAAATTTTTAGACTACAAGCTTGATGTGTATGTGTGTCAGGGGAGTGAGAGCGAGAAGCTAGAGTGGTTTAAGACTATCAATATCGCAGGAGAGACACTAACTAACCAAGAGCTAAGAAATGCGGTATATGCAAGTGTGTGGCTAAGTGATGCAAAAAGGCGATTTTCTAAGCCTAATGGACTAGCGGTGCAAAGGGGAGCTAAATATCTAAATGGCAGTGCATTGCGGCAGGAGTTTTTAGAGAGTGCTATTGCTTGGAAAGTGGATTCTAGGAAAGATGAAAAGATTTGTGAGTATATGGCTAAAAATGCCAAAGATTCTAAAAATGCTGATGAGCTGTGGGAGTATTTTGCAAAGGTGATAGACTGGGTGGAGATGAAGTTTGAAAAATATCGCAAAGAGATGAAAGGGCTAGAATGGGGGCTTTTCTATAATACATATAAAGATAAGCCACTAGATGCCAAAGAGCTAGAATCTAAAATTATAGAGCTTATGCAAGATGATGAGGTGGGGAATAAAAAGGGCGTGTATGCGTATGTGCTAAGTGGTGATGAAAAGCATTTAAGTCTAAGGGCATTTAGCGATAGTATCAAAAGGGCGGTGTATGAGAAGCAAGGGGGTGTGTGTGCCAATAGTGATGGGCATATAAAGGGCGTGAAATGCCCACACGAAAATGAAAAGTTAGAGCTAGAGCAAATGGAAGCAGACCATATAATCCCTTGGAGTAAAGGTGGAAAAACGGAAAAGGAAAATTGTCAAATGCTTTGTGTGGAGTGTAATAGGGCAAAGAGCGATAAATAAATTTAAACTTTACACAAATTTTACATTCCGCACATTTTGTTTTTACATCGTTTTTTTATACTTTCATCAACTTTTAATTTTTAAGGAGAGTTGTATGAAAAAATACGCATTAGGTTTATTAGCAGGATTGGTGCTTAGCACGAGTGTGATGGCTGAAAATATTTTTCCAATTTCTAGGGAACAGGGTTCTGGAACGCGTGGAGCATTTGTGGAAATTTTTGAAATTCAAAAAAAAGTTAAAGACAAAAAAGTCGATGCGACCACTCAAAAAGCTGAAGTTACAAATTCAACAGGAGTAATGCTAACAACGGTCGCAAATTCTAAAAATTCTATCGGCTATATTTCTCTTGGCTCTTTAAATGACAGCGTTAAAGCGTTAAAGATAGATAATGTCGCACCAAGCGTGGAAAATATCAATAATAAAAGCTATAAAATTTCTCGTCCTTTTAATGTTGTTACAAAAACAACAAATCCGCTTATTGAAGACTTCCTAAAATATAGCACTTCAATAGAAGCAAAAGCTATTGTAGAAAAAGCAGGTTATATTGCAGTTGCAAAAGATAGCTTTAAAAGCACTCAGCCGCAGGGAAAATTAATCATTTCAGGCTCTAGCTCTATCACTCCTTTAATGGAAAAGCTTACAGAATCTTATAAAATCATCAATCCTAACGCAACAATAGAAATTCAGCAAAGCGATTCTACAACGGGTGTAAATAGCGTTGTGGAGGGGATTGCGGATATTGGAATGGTAAGCCGTGAGCTTAAGGATAGTGAGCTTAAAAAGGGCGTAACGCCACTTGTTTTAGCCATTGATGGTTTAGCAGTAATTGTTAATAAAAGCAATGGCGTAGAAAATCTTTCTAAAGATTCTGTTAAAAAAATCTTTATGGGAGAAATTACAGATTGGCAGGATGCTAAATAAGAAAGCTTGACTAATGCAAGAAAAAATTTTTAAGGGCATTTTTGCCCTTTGTGCCTTACTTTCTATTTTTGCCGTTTTGATGATTTGTTTCTTTTTGTTTGCGAATGCTATTCCAACGATTACTCAAATAGGACTTTTTGATTTTATTTTTGGTTTAGACTGGTATCCCACAGAGGAGATTTTTGGAATTTTTCCTATGATAGTGGGAAGCATTTATGTAACAGCTCTTGCGATTTTAATCGGCGTGCCGCTTGGTGTTTTAAGCGCCATTTATCTTTCGCGTTTCGCAAATAAAAAGGAACAAAAATATATCCTACCAGCAGTAGAATTGCTAGGAGCGATCCCTTCTGTTGTGTATGGATTTTTTGGGCTTGTGGTAATAGTCCCACTTCTTGCGACGACTTTTAGCGGAATTCCGGGCAAAAGTGTCTTGGCAGCGGCTTTAATTTTAAGCATTATGATTTTGCCGACTATTATTTTGGTTTCAAAAGCTGCGATTGACGCTTTGCCAGAGAGTTATTATGAGGGAGCTTTAGCACTTGGAGCGAGTAAGGAGCGAAGTGTGTTTTTTGCACTAATTCCAGCCGCAAAGAGTGGAATTTTAGCCTCCATTATCCTTGGCGTTGGGCGTGCCATTGGCGAGGCTATGGCGGTGATTATGGTTGCTGGGAATCAGGCTTTAATCCCAACAAGCATCTTAGACGGCGTAAGAACGCTAACGACAAATATCGTGCTTGAAATGGGTTACGCGCAAGACTTGCATAGAGAAGTATTAATCGCAAATGCTGTTGTATTGTTTGTCTTTATCTTACTCATTAATACCTGCTTTAACGCACTTAAAAAGGAGGCAAAATGAAAGATAATGTAACGCTTATTTTATCCTTTTTAATGCGTGTTTCTATGCTTTGCGTGATGTTTATTTTTTTAATTCTCATCGGTTTTATTTTTGTGAAAGGAATGGCGCATTTAAATTTAGAAATGTTTGCTTGGGAATATAATAGTCAAAATATCTCAATGACTCCAGCCATTGTTAATACCCTCAATATGGTTCTTTTTGCTCTCATTCTTGCCATTCCGCTTGGAATTTTTGGGGCGATTTATTTAAGCGAGTATGGCAAAAAGAGTAGTAAAATTTTAAATCTAGCAAGAATCGCGTCCGAAACGCTTGTTGGAATTCCTAGTATTGTTTATGGTTTGTTTGGGTATTTGGCTTTTGTCATTTATTTTGGTTTTAAAACAAGTTTTGTGGCGGGGGCTTTAACGCTAGCGATTATGATTTTACCTCTTATTTTAAGAAGTGCAGAAGAGGCTTTAAAATCTGTCCCACTTAGCTTTAGAGAGGCGAGTTTTGCATTAGGTGCTGGGAAATTACGCACGATTTTCATTGTGATTTTACCCGTTGCGATTCCGGGAATTTTAGCGGGAATCATCTTAAGCATAGGTAGGATTGTGGGAGAGTCTGCTGCCTTACTTTATACTTCAGGAAGCGTTGCAAAAGTCGCAGGACTTATGGATTCTGGTAGGACTTTAAGTGTACATATGTATGCGATTTCGAGTGAGGGACAGCATATCAATGAAGCTTATAGCACAGCGATGATACTTATTATCATCGTGTTTTTAATAAATCTTGGCTCAAATTATATTGCGAAAAAATTGATTAAGGCGTAAGGAAATAAAATGAAAAATTGCTTTGAAATTAAAAAAATGTCTTTAAATTATGGAGAATTTCTTGCCTTAAAAGACATTAATATGGACATTAAAAAGGGCAAGGTAACTGCTTTTATAGGACCTAGTGGCTGTGGGAAATCGACTTTTATAAAAAGTTTAAACCGAATGAATGATTTGGTGGAAAATTGCAAAATTAAAGGCAAGATTTTATTTGATGGCAAAAATATCTATAAAGATTATGATGTCAATCTTTTGCGTAAAAAGGTGGGTATGGTTTTTCAAAAGCCAAACCCCTTTCCTATGAGTATTTATGATAATATCACTTTTGGACCAAAAACACACGGCATTAAGAAAAAGTCTAAATTAGATGAAATCGTAGAAAGCTCTTTAAAAGACGCAGCCCTTTGGGACGATTTAAAAGATAGGCTTAATAAATCCGCTCTTAGTCTCAGCGGAGGACAACAACAACGCCTTTGCATAGCAAGAACTTTAGCGGTTAATCCAGAAGTGATTTTAATGGACGAGCCAACATCAGCACTTGATCCCATCTCAACACTTAAAATTGAGGAGCTTATTTTACGCCTTAAGAAAGAATATAGCATTATCATCGTTACGCATAATATGCAACAAGCCGCTAGAATTTCGGATTATACGGCATTTTTTCTATTAGGAGAAGTGATAGAATTTGACGATACGAATAAAATTTTTAATAATCCTAAAAATAAAAAAACTCAAGATTATGTTAATGGAAGATTTGGCTAAAATATAGTTTTATTTTTAGGAGTTTTGTTTGGTTTTTGTTTTAGAAGATGATGCAAATATTTTAGAGCTTGTTTTATATGCGTTAAAAAGCCAAAACATTAACGCACAAGGCTTTTTAGATATAGAAAGTTTTAAAAAGGCTTTAAAGGCTGAAATTCCGCAAATTTTGGTGCTTGATGTTATGCTTCCTAATGCTAGTGGCTTTGAAATTTTAAAAGAGCTTAAAGCAAATGCTAATACTAAGGATATTTCTATTTTAATGCTCACGGCTTTAAATCACGAAATTGATAAGGTCAAAGGGCTTGATTTGGGTGCTGATGATTATATCACTAAGCCCTTTAGCGTAATGGAATTTATCGCTAGAATTCGGGCGATTTTAAGACGCACATCACAAGAGCAAAATGCTGAAAATATCGTTTTAGATGAGCTTGAGCTATCTTACAAAACGCGTGAGGTTAAGGTCTGTGGTGCGGTAATTGTGCTAACTCTTAAAGAATTTGAGCTTCTTGGCTTTTTACTTAAAAATCAAAATAGAGTCTTTAGTCGCGATGATTTGCTAGAAATTCTTTGGGGGTATAGTTATAGTGGTGAGAGTAGGACTATTGATATACATATCAAAACTTTGCGTCAGAAGCTAGGCGTTGCAAGTCGTTTTATTAAAACAATCCGCGGTGTAGGCTATAAAATTTCTAAAGATTCTTAATGCAAAAAAAGCTTTTTTTCATTATTTTTAGTGTCATTTTTGCTTTGTTTTTTTTTATTAATGCTTTTTTGATTTTAAGTGAAGAAGAATTTTTCATAGGGCAAGATTTTTCTTGGCTTTTATCTTGTGTTTTAGCTGAATTTTTTTTAGTTTTTTTATGCAGTTTTTTCTTGGCTAGATTTTTGTCCTATATTTTTTTAAAACCTTTAGAAAAGATCGATTTTGAAAATTTAGAGCATATTCCCTACCCAGAGCTTAAAAAAATGCTTGAAAAAATCAAGCTAGAAAACAAAGCCTTTAAAATTCAATTCAAACACCTAAAAAGAAAAAAACAAGAATTGCAATCTTTAACGCAAAATATGAACGATGGCTTAATTTTCATCTCTCGCACAGGAGAAATTTTAAGTGAGAATTTGAGTGCGGAAAAATATTTTGCCAATCTCAATTTAATTCATAATATTTTAGAGCTTAAAAATTCGCAATTTTTAGAATTAGTTTTGAAATATCTTAAGGAATTTAAAAAGGGGAAATTAAAAAGCGAAATAAGAGAAAATTTCACTTTCCATTATCCTAATAATTTAGAATGTGAGCTTGTTTTCTCTCCCATTTTTTCGCAAAAAAAGAAATTTAAGGGTATGCTTATCGTGCTTTGTGATATCACAGAGCTTAAGCGTTTGCAAAATTTACGCAAGGAATTTAGCGCCAATGTAACCCACGAGTTAAAAACTCCGCTAACCTCCATTATGGCAAGCTCTGAGATGATTAAAAACAAGCTTGTAGCTCCTCAAGATTTGCCCAATTTTGTCGATAAAATTCATTTAGAATCTAAGCGTCTTTTAGATATGATTAATGAAATTTTAAAAATTTCTTTTTTGGACGAAACGCAAACCCTGCCTTTTCATAGGGTCAATCTCAAGGAGGTCGTAGAACGCGCTTACAAACGCCTAGAACTTCTTGCTAATCAACACACAATTCGTTTTGAGTTAGACTTAGAAGATGCTTATATTTTAGGCATTGATGAACTTTTAGAAAATTTGGTTTTTAATCTTTGTGATAACGGCATTAAATATAACCATAAAGGCGGTTTTGTCAAAGTGAGACTTAAAAAACTTAACAATTTTGTGGAACTTAGCATTAAGGATAATGGCATAGGAATTCCTAAAGAATTTCAAGAAAGGGTGTTTGAGCGCTTTTTTTGTGTGGATAAAAGTCGCAGTAAGAAAATTGGCGGAAGCGGACTTGGACTTTCTATCGTTAAATCTGTCTTAAAACTTCACAATGCCACGATAAATTTAAAAAGCGATGTGGGAAAGGGTAGCGAATTTAAAGTGTGTTTTGCAAAGAATTTTCAAAAAAGCTAAAGTTTTTTAAAAATTTGCCGATGTGTTTTGTAGGATATTTGCATAATATCTTAAAGAATTTATTTTATAAGGAGGCAGAGATGAAAAAAATTCTTTTTTCATTGGTATGTTTAGGTGCATTTGCTTTTGCAAATGAATTTTCTAGCGATGAGTTTGAGGGTAGAAATGCCTATTATTTAGGTTGTAAGGCTTATCCTCCTGGGCATTATAAAGCTTGCCAAACAGGTAATCAGCACATTTATCAGCAAGCAGCTTGCAAAGCTTTTGGTTTATGTCGTTGGTAAGCTAAATGGCTCTTATAGAAGTTTGCGGTAAGCTTGTCGATACAAGGCTTAAATTTAGCGGAAAACCAGCCCTTGATTTTGCTCAAGTTGCCCTAGAAAAAGAAAGGCTAAGGCAAAAAGAAGAGGAGAAAAAGGCTATAAGTATAGAATATAGCGAAGAGTATCTAAGCATTAAAACTTCCAAAGCGTGGCTTTCGCAAGAAAGTGGAGAAAATACTACTCAAGAAGTGGAAAATCCCCAAAAATCTAGAAAAGCTACTAGCACCCTAGAAGTGGCTTACTCCAAAGTCGACCTCAAGCTCGATATGCTCATTTAAGCCCTAAATTTAGGGCTTATTTTCAAGCCTTTCTACTTTCAAAAGCTTTGATAATGTCAGCCCCATATTTGTAAATATCCTCTAGCTTTTCTAGATTATAATTTTGCCCATCGGGAAAACTGATGGATTTTTTAGCCGTGTTAAAATATAATCTACAAATCCACTTCGTAACCTTACTTTGATATAAAATGTTAAAATAACTTAAAGTATCCTTATAGTCTATATCGTTAAGCTCCGCACCCGCATTTGCAAGGATTGATTTTACTATATAAAATCCTTGCAGTTGTGGTGATGATTTCTTTACTCTCATCGACTTGCTCCACATTTTCATCATCATTAATATTTTGAAGATTATTTTTTATATTAGTAATTTTTTCATAAGCTATATCATTGATGATTTCTTTAAAAGACTTTTTAATATGCGTTCTAAATTCATCAATAATTTTAGCAGTCATCTGCTTTTCCGTCATTTGCCTAGCAAAGAATTTTACAAATTCATCGCTAGGATTTTCTATTTCATTTTTAAAAATTTCTTGTATGCCTCTATAATATTTCTTTTCCATAGCTACATTTAAAATTTCATCTAAATTTAAATCTGTATAAATAAAACGCTTCAAATCTTTAATGTCTCTGGGTTTTAGCTTTTCAAGATTGACGATTAAAAAAGGAATTTTATCCATTAAATTTTGTCGCTCAATATCCGTGAAAAATCTATACTCAATTCCATTAGTAAGGATGGCAAATTTAATGCTTGGATTGGTGTTAAAATATCTTACGAGTTGATTATTATGATTGTCTAAATTTTCGGTGTGATTTTTCGCCTCAATCAAAATAAAAGGCTTAGCATCCTTAAAAATCGCATAATCAACCTTCTCCCCCTTTTTAGTCCCTATATCTGCGGTATATTCGGGCACAACGACGCTAGGATTAAACACATCATAGCCTAGTGCTTTTAAAAAGGGCATTATAAAGGTCATTTTTGTGGCTTCTTCAGTATTGACAAGTCCCTTACGCTCTACAATAGTCTCAACAATAGAATTTAATTGATTTTCAAAATCCATTTTTTGTAATCCTCCTAAAAAATTTTAGTTAAGATTATTTCAAAAAAAAAAAAAAACGATTAGTAAATTCTAGTATTAAGCCCTAAATTTAAGGGCTTAATCTTTCACCAGACTGACATCTTCACCTTTTAGCACTTGATTCATTGTATTCATCGCACACATTTTTCCACACATCGAGCAAGAATTTAGCTCCTCAGGTCGCCTTTCATTAAACATTTTTTTCGCTTTTTCTCCATCAATAGCAAGTTTAAACATACTTTCCCAGTCAATCTCTTGCCTTGCCACACTCATCGCATCATCTCTTGCTCTTTCCTTAGGAAGCTTGGCTAAGTCTCCTGCGTGAGCGGCGATTTTAGTTGCCACTATGCCGTCTCTTACATCTTGTAAATTTGGGAGTCTCAAATGCTCGGCTGGGGTTACATAGCATAAAATATCCGCTCCAGCCGCCGCCGCTACCGCTCCCCCAATTGCCCCACTGATGTGGTCATACCCAGCCCCTATGTCAGTTACCAAAGGTCCTAAAACATAAAAAGGTGCTCCCTTGCAAATGCGTTTTTCTATCTGCATATTTGCCTCTATCTCATTGATAGCCATATGTCCCGGTCCTTCTATCATCACTTGCACTCCAGCATCCCACGCTCTTTGTGTTAAAAGTGAAAGTTCGATAAGCTCGGCAATCTGTGCCGCATCGCTTGCATCGTGAGTAGAGCCCGGACGCAAAGCATCTCCTAAAGAAAGCGTTACATCGTATTTTAAACAAATTTCAAGCAAGTCATCATAATACTCATAGAAAGGATTTTCCGCTTCTTTCATCGCCATCCAAGCATACAGCACCGAGCCACCTCGTGAGACGATATTTGTGAGGCGTTTTGTTTCTTTAAAAACCCTAGCCGCGCGTGAATTTATCCCTGCGTGTATGGTCATAAAATCCACTCCGCTTTTAGCGTGATGCAGTGCCACATCTAAAAAGTCCTTCGCCTCAATTTGCTTTAAATCCTTTTCTAAAAAGCCCACCGCATCATACACAGGCACCGTGCCTATCATCGCTTTAGCTTTTGCGATAAGCTCATCTCTAAAGCGGCTTGTTTTGCCGTAATTGCTTAAATCCATAATGGCTTCAATGCCAAATTTATGCGCTAAATCTACCTTTTGCATTTCTTCGGTGTAATCCACGCAGTCGTTTGACACGCCTAAATTTACATTGACCTTAGTGCGAAGTCCTAAGCCTATGCCGTTTGGCTCTAGGGCGGTGTGGTTGATATTTGCAGGGATAATAATTTTTCCCGATGCTAAATTTTCAAGCAAAAAATCCTTGCTCACTTGCTCTTTTTTTGCAACTTCTTTCATTTGTGGGGTTAAAATACCCTCTTTTGCGTAAAGCATTTGTGTTTTCATAATTTATCCTTGTAAGAAAATTTGGATAAATGAAGGGGTGTAGTAAAAAGTGATAAATCTTCCCAACGCTAGCATTATCTAGTTCTGGTTCGGTCTAAGCTTTTAGCTTACTCTCAGCCTGTCCCACAAGCTCCCGTCATCTATGCTTTTTTATTATAGCATTTATTTTTTAATTTTGCTGTTTTTGTAAAGGTGATAAGCTCTTCTGTTGTTTTGATATGAGGGGGGAGTTTGCTAAGGCAGTATTTAAAAATTTCAGCTGCTGCTAAGGCGTCATTTAAGGCTCTATGATGTGTGCTTTCTATCTTTAAAATTTCTTTTAAAGCGTCTAGTTTGTAATGTGAGCTTTGGATGCAGCATTGTGCGAAATCTATCGTGCAAATTTTGCGGTTGAGTAAAATGCCAAAGCCACACTCATAAAGACTTTTTGAGATGAAATTATAATCAAATTTGACATTATGTGCGACAAAAACACTATCCTTTAGAAAAAGTCTAAAAGCCTCTAAAACTCGCGTTAGATTAGGTGCATCTTTGACCATATTTAGTTCTATGCCTGTAAGTTCGGTAATATTTAGTGGGATTTCATCGACTTTTACAAAGCTTTCAAAGCGGTCTAATTCTTTATGATTTTGAATTTTAACAGCACCTATTTCTAAAATTTGTCCCGAGTTTATCCCGCCTGTGCTTTCTATATCTACGATACAAAAAACTTGCTCTTTGATTTTATTTGTGCGTGTTTTAAGGCTTAAAACATTATCTTTATGAAGATGAAAGCTAAGTCCAAGAAGTTCCAAAATTTCGAGGTCTAACTCATAGTCTTTTAGCTCTTCAACCTTAGCAAATTTCTTCATCACCCAAGGATAAGGCTTACTTTCTTTAACTAATTTAGCAAGGATTTGGTCAATTTGTTGCAAACTCAAAATTCAAGCTTTAAAGAAGAAATTGCGGCTTTGTAGTCCTCAGAAGAAAAAATATAACTGCCAGCGACCAAAATATCGGCTCCAGCTTCTTCTAAATCCGCCGCATTTAAGCCATTAATCCCCCCATCGACTTCGATGAAAACTTTAGCTTGTTTTTTTTCTATCAAAGCTCTAAGTTCTCGTATTTTATCATAAACTAAGGGCAAAAATTTCTGTCCTCCAAAGCCCGGATTAACACTCATTAAAAGCACCATATCCACAAATTCAATTAAATGTTCTAATGAACTTATGGGCGTGTGAGGATTAAGGGTGATAGCAGGATGAATTCCTTGCGTCCTTAAATACTCGCAAAGTTTTATAGGGTGGGCTTCTGCTTCAATGTGAAAGGATAAGAATTTGGGCTTTAAGGGTAAAAAAAGCTCGACAAATTTTGACACATCTTTTACCATCAAATGCACATCTAAAGGCACGGAACTCACGCTTGAAATTCTTTCAAGCACACAGGGACCAAAAGTCAAATTTGGCACAAAATGTCCGTCCATTACATCAATATGCAAAAGGTCCGCTCCCGCTTCGCTGACAGCTTTAATTTCTTCTTCCAATTTTAAAAAATTCGCCGATAATAAACTCGGTGCTACATACATTGCAAAACCTTAAAAATTTTAATCAAAATGCTAATTTTAACCTTTTTTAGATTAATTTTAAGCTTAAATTGCTATAATTTGCGTTTTAAAAAATTTAAAAGGATAAAAAATGGCAAGAATCTGTCAAATCACAGGAAAAGGACCTATGGTAGGTAATAATGTCAGCCACGCGAACAATAAAACTAAAAGACGCTTTCTACCTAATCTTCGCACCGTTCGCATTACTTTAGAAGACGGCACAACGAGAAAAGTAAGAATTGCCGCTTCAACTTTAAGAACACTCAAAAAACAAAATTCTAAATAATCTTTGAGGAGTAAATCCTCAATTGATTAACTTGCAAATTTTTACAAGTAACAAGTATAAACAATTTTTGAAAATTTTTAAACAAAAATTATACTTTTTTTGTTATAATCTAGCTTCTAATATACAAAAAAGGAGTTTTTATGCTACATGAATTTAGAGACTTAATGTCGGAGCTTAAGGGAAAGGATGCTCATTTTGATAAGCTTTTTGAGCGTCATAATGAGCTTGATGATAAGATTAAAGACGCTGAAGAGGGTAGAGCTTTTTTAAGTGATGCGGAAATTTCTACACTAAAAAAAGAAAAACTCCATGTTAAAGACGAGTTAGCTCAATATCTTGCAAATTATAAAAAATAGGGAGAATTTATATGTTTAATACAAAAAGTAGTGGAGCAGATTTACAATCCTTAAAAGATGAAAATCAAAAATTACTTAATCAGGTTTCAAATCTACAAGTTGAAAATTTAGAGCTTAAAAATAAAATTGCCAGTTTGGAAAAGGCGGATTCAGAATCGACTCTAAAAACAGATCTTTTGGATATTTTGCTTAAGGGCGTTTTAGAAAATATCACCATAGTACAAAATGATATGCTTGAAAATGTTAATAAGGCTGAAGTGATTTCTACCTATTCTCAAACTTCTCTTGGGGCGATGGATGAGCTAAATCACATCACGCACTCTATTAACGCTTCTTTGAGCGATATTATAGAGTCTGCAAACAAATCGAGAGATACCGCAGGAACGCTACATAGAAGCGTTGATGAAATTTCTAATGTTATTAATCTTATTAAAGATGTTTCCGATCAAACAAATCTTCTTGCACTCAATGCCGCTATTGAAGCTGCAAGAGCTGGGGAACACGGAAGAGGCTTTGCTGTCGTGGCTGATGAAGTAAGAAAGCTTGCTGAAAAAACTCAAAAAGCCACAGCTGAAGTTGAAATGAATATTAACTTACTTAAGCAAAATGCCAATGAGATGTATTCTCAAAGTGAGCAAGTGGAAAAAATCTCAATGGATTCTAACGCGCACATTATGAATTTCTCTGACAAATTTAGCAATCTTGTCAGCGAAGCACACTCGACAAATGCAAATGCTGTTGGCATTGCTTCGGAAGCTTTTGTTTCTTTAGCTAAACTTGATCACATTGCCTTTAAACTTAACGGCTACAAGGAAATTTTTGCCAAATCAAATAAAGCCCTTGCAGACCACTTTAGTTGTCGTCTTGGCAAATGGCTTGCCAGCACTGGTAAAGAAAGATTTGGACAAAGCAGAAGTTTCCTAAACATTAATGAGCCACATCAAAATGTTCATGAAAATATGAACTCAGCTATTCAAATTGCTGGCACAGAAGATGTAACAAGCAAGGCTACGCAACATAAAATCGCCGAAAAATGCAAAACAGCAGAAATAGCTTCGCTAAGACTTTTTGAAATTTTCAAAACTATGATTACAGAATCGTATCAAGCTCAAACTCAACAAACCCAAGCATAATATCGCCACCTCTTTTGAGGTGGGTGCTATCGATTTCAACTTATAAAATTAAAGAGTTTTTGTCGTTTAAATATGTTACAATTCAAATTTTATTCATAATATGAGATTAAATTAAAGAGGAATTGATGATAGCAAATGGCATTGGTGGAGCAAACACAAAAACAGGGCTAGTTTTTGAAGGCAAGGTGGATTTAGCGACATTTTTATCTCAGCAAAGTGGATATGTCGTTGATAGCGATGGGAAGGTGTTTTATGATGATGAGTTGGTAGCGCAAATCTTTAAAAAGCATAAGTTTTATAGCTTTTTAGAGGAACGCGGAGTAGATTGGCGAAATATTATTTCCAAAAGACTTTTGCCTGATGATAGTATTTATATTATTATCAACAACACATTTTTTATCATTGAGTGTAAGTTTCAGCGAGTTGCAGGATCGGTTGATGAGTTACTAAGTTGCGATTTTAATAAGAAACAATATCAAAAACTTCTCTCTAATCTTAATATGGAAGTGGAGTATGTGTATTTACTAAGTGATTGGTTTAGAAAGCCAGAATATAGAGATGTTTTAGATTATATTATTAGTGTGAATTGCAGATATTATTTTGAGTATATTCCGTTGCAAATTTTTGGCTTACCAGTATCAAGTTTATAAGGTTTAATTATGGCACAAAAAGAATGCGTAATCCAAATATTTGAAACATTACAAGGTGTAGCGACACTAGGGCAGCTTTATGCTCTTGTAGATACTTCAATATGGAAAACTAAAACGCCCTATGCTTCCATAAGGAGAATAGTGCAAACCAACAAAGAATTTTTTAAAATTAAACCCGGCTTGTGGGGATTATCTCATCAAAAAGATATGATTTTAAAAGACCTGCATATCAATCTAAATACCACTGAAAATCTGCACTTTACTCACACATATTATCAAGGAATTATCACTGAATTAGGGGCATTAAGAGGATTTCAAACATTTATACCCGCACAGGATAAAAATAAACTTTTTATCAACAAGCCACTAAAAGACATAGCAACCTTAGACACAATTTGCACTTTTACTTATTTAGAGCTAATAAACAAGGCAAAAACTATTGATAGTATATGGTTTAATGAACGCAAAATGCCACACGCATTTTATGAAGTGGAGCATTCTACGGATTTTAAAAATTCTTTAAATAAATTTTTTGAGCTACAAGATTTTCGTTCAAAATTTTATATTGTTGCTGATAAAAAACGCAAGGCACAATTTCTTTCTATAATGGAAAATTCAATTTATAAGCCTATTAAAGATTTTGTGAATTTTGCAGATTATGAAAGTATTGTAAAACAATATGAAAATGAAAGTATGAAATATGAAATGGGCATTTAATGGCAAATTTTATAATTTGCGATCCATTTATAGCACCACAGGGATTGCCGCAAATCTTTTACATAGACAATTTATAGGTATTGAAAAAGAAAGTGAATTTATCAATTTAAGTATAAAGCGTAAAAATGAATTGAATACTAAATTTGAAGAATTTAAAAGAAAAATTAAAGATTTGCAGCAAACACTTTTTTAAAGGACAATAATGCTAGGCATAGATTTAGGCTCAAATACTTTAAGAGCTGTGAAAATGAACGAAGCTTTGGAAAAGCTAGAAAAGTATGAATTTATCATAGCTGCGGCGAGGAATTTAAGCCAAAGTAAAGTGATAGGAAATGAAGCGATAGTAAGACTTAAAAACGCCTTGAGAGAGCTTGGTAAAAAGCACGATTTAAGCAAGGCTTTAGCCGTAGCTACCGCTGCTTTTAGAAAGGCAGAAAATACAAATTTGATTTTTAGGGAGCTAAAAGAGGAATTTGGTATTACTTTTAAACTTATCTCCGCACAAACGGAAGCTAAACTTAGTGTTTTGGGGATGCAAAGCGGACTTTTAGCTCTTAATTTACATCAAGAATTTGGCTTTTGCGACTTGGGGGGAGCTAGTTGCGAGCTGTCTTTTGGGGAAAATTATTTAAGTTTTGATTTTGGTATTATAAGCTTTTATGAGGGCTTTAAAATGACTAGCAATGAGACTTTTAAAGCTCTGCCGCCACTTCAAACAAAGGATAAAAAACTCCTTATTCAAACTCTCATTAAAGATAAGAAGCTCAAAGCCCTTGCTTTTAGGGCTTTTGAAGCAGTTAAAGAGCCAAAAAAGGTTTTAAGAAAACAAAAGATAAAACGCATAGTCTTAAATTCCGGCGTTCCTACTAGCTTGGCTGCTTTTAAACTAGGGCTTTCTTATGAAAATTATGACGCTAAAAGGGTCAATGGTATGCGAGTTTTATCTTGGGATTTTTTAAATTTCGCACTCAAACTTTGGCATATGAGTGAGAGTGAGGCGTGTTTTTGGGTGGGAAATATGCGTAAAAATTATCTTATCGCCGGTGCGTTTTTGCTTTTTGCTCTTTTTGATAAAGAGGAGCTTATTATCATCGATGAAGGCTTGAGAGAGGGTGTTTGTGTGGCGTATTATAAAGGACTTTTTTGAAACTCAAAAAAGTGAAATTTTGCGTCAAAATTGAAAAATAAATGCTTGGCTTGAGAGAGTAGTTTTTCTTTATTTTTACTTTGCTCTATAATGCTTTCAAGCCCAAATTCAAGCAGAGCTTTGCTTTGTTTTTCTAAGCTTAAAAGCTTAAAATGATATTTTTCGATAAGATATTGTAAGTGTGTAAAATTGACATTATAGGTTAAGTCGCTTTTGCCAAAAAATGCCCTTAAATCTACTTCAAAAGGATCAAAAAGTTGATGATTTTGATAAATTCTTAAACTAAATCGTTGTGGTAAAAATTCTCCATAATCAAACCCCGCAAAAATAAAGCTATCGCAAGCCGCGTTTAAATCCTCAAAAAAATTTGACAAATAAAAGCTAAATTCGCCTTTTTGTAAATTTAAAAGCTCACATTGCTTTTTAAGTGCGGGACTTAGAGGCTTAAAAATAAATTTAAAATCCTCAATAAAAGCCATTTTGCCATTATCTATCAAATCGCAAGCAAAGCTATCAAATAGCTCATTGCAAAAGATAAAAGCATTTTGAAAATGCGTCTCTTTGAAAGAGTGATGATGGGTAAATTCTACGCCTTTTAGGGTTTGTTTTTGTAAAATTTGCAATTTTTCGTGAGGTTCTATGATGTGAAATTCTAGCTTTTCAAAAATGCTTGGACGAAATTGCACTAAGGCACTTAAAAAATCGCGACTTAAGTAGCCCTCATTAGCGCCTATCTCGACTACTTGTAGGGGGGGTGTTAGAATTTGTTTGTCAATAAGACTTAAAAAATGCTTTGCTAACAAAGAGCCAAAAAGCTCTCCCACGCTCACAGCCGTGTAAAAATCGCCCCTTTTGCCGACAAAAACGCCGTTTTTATAATAGCTCTCATAAAGCCATTTTTGAAAAAATTCGCTAAAAAGCATTAGAAAAGGGCGTTAAATTTTTGCATAAAATCTAAAGGGTCGATTTGCTTTCCTCCTGCAAAAATTCCAAAATGCAAATGCGGACCGCTCACCCTGCCACTTGCTCCACTAAGTCCTATAATTTGTCCCTTTTTGACTTTTTCACCTACTTTAACGCTTAATTTTGAAAGATGATAATACTGCGAATAAATGCCATATCCGTGGTCTATAATGACAGAAAGCCCTGCATAATAGCGGTCTTTAGCCAGTCTTACTATGCCTGAATTTGCAGCTTTAATTTTCGTGCCTATGGCAGCTCTAAAGTCTGTTCCGCTGTGATAGCTTGCCACTTGCTCGTTAAAAATTCTAGCCCTACCAAAATCACTTGTGATAAAACTATCAAGCGGCTTTATAAAAGCACCATTAAATAAGGCTTCTGGGGTAAATTTCGCATAAATGGCATTGGCTTCTTTTAGCTCGTTTTGTATGCGTTTTTGCACCTTTTGGGGAGGGAAAACTTTTTGTGCTTGGACGATGATTTTCTCGCTTGTATAATGACCTTCTAACATAGTGATGTGAAAAATTTCTTTTTTCTTATCCTTATAAAAAGCTTCTATTTGAGTGTTTTTGGTAGGATTTTTATAGGGTAGGGAAAAAATGGCTAAAACTTTACCATTATCTTTTGGATGGGTAAAATAGGGCAAATTTTGATCTTTTATTTTTAATTCTTTCAAATTTGCTTTTTCAAATTCTAAAAATAAAGCCTGTCCTTTAACAAGCTCCAAATTGGTATCTGCAAAGCTAAAAAGTGTGAAAAATGCTAAAAAAACGAGTTTTTTCATAAGCTTAACTCTTTAATGTCAGCGATCTTTAAAAATTCATTATAAATAGCAAAAATAAGGGCTTGGCGATTATTTTTAAGTTTCTCATTTTCGCTATTAATCATCACATTTTCAAAAAATTCGTCAATAAAAGGCTTTAGAGCAAAAAGACTTTCTAATTTTTGCTTAAGATTTTGCACCTTTAAGCTTTCCTTAAAGGCGAGATAAAGTTTTTTCTCTGCTTCATTTTCAAACAGGCTTTCATTGATTAAATTCTCATTTTTTGTAGCGATATTTGCAAGGCGTTTAAAGGTGGAAAAATTTTCGTTAAAATTTGTTTTTTTGCTTAATTCTATAAGGGCTTTTACGGCGGCGTCTATATGGATAAGATCGCTATTTTTTGTGCTTAAAACAGCCTTGATAAAAGATGGGTTAGCCTCATAAAAAGGATAAATTCTTTCTAAAATAAAATCATAAAATAAGTTTAAATCAAAGCTTTTATAAGTTTTACTAGCCTCCTTTAAAAAGGCGTTTAGATCAAATTTTTTACCCAAATGAAGCAAAATTTTTAAAATTCCATTTGCCGCTCTTCTTAAAGCGTAAGGATCTTTCGTGCCACTTGGAATTTTACCTATGGAAAAAAGTGAGAGTAGAGTGTCAAATTTGTAAGCAAGAGCGACTATGCTTGAAAATTCACTACTTGGAAGAGTGGATTGATTTGGCAAATATTGTTCTTTTATGGCTAAAGAAATTTCATAGCTAAGTCCCATTTTTTCCGCATAGTAAGATCCCATAATGCCTTGTAAATTTGGGAATTCATAGACCATTTGCGTAGCTAAATCGGCTTTGGAAAAATGCACGGCTTGTAAAATAGCTTCTTGTTTGTCATTATCTAAAAACTTACATAAAAGAAGTGCCAATGCCTTCTCCCTTTCGACCTTATCCATCACCGTGCCAAGCGAGTCAAGGTAGAGCATTTTGCTTAATTTTTCAGGCTCTAAGCCCTTTTGCAAGTCATTTTTGTAGAAAAACATCGCATCACTTAGCCTTGCACGAAGCACTCTTTCATTGCCGTGTATAATTTTAGAATAATCTTTGCAAACAGCATTGCTAACCACTATGAAATGATTGCTAAGTCCCTTTTCATCGAAAGTAGCGAAGTAGCGTTGATTTTCACGCATTGAAGTGATGATGACTTCGCTAGGAATTTCTAAAAATTCGCTCTCAAAGCTACCAAGTAGCGCGTTTGGATATTCTGTGATAGCGATGACTTCTTCTAAAAGCTCATCATCTTGTGCTATGTTTAAATTTTCTTTTGTTTCGATGAGCTTAAAGCTTTCTATGATTTTTTCTTTTCTTTTTTCAGGGTCTAAAATGACAAAATTTTCTTCCAAAAGCTCAAAATATTCTTTAGCATTTTTAAAGGCAAAAGCCTCATAACTCACGCTTCTATGCACGAAAGTTTGTTTAGAGCTTTGCACTCCATAGCTTTGAAATTTGACTAAGTCCTCACCCAAAACGCAAGCAATATTGCGAATCGCACGGATAAATTCAAATTGATACGCTCCCCAACGCATACTTTTACCAAAATGAAGACTTTTTAAAAAGCTTTCTATCATCTCGCCTAAAACTTCGCTACTTTCTTTACCTTCAAGCTCTTTTTGATAATATAAAACTTCTTTACCCTTAATCTCCCTAAAGCAAATTTGTGTCTCATCAATGCCTACTTTTTGGATAAAGCTAAGTCCAGCTTGGCTTAATTTCCCATCTTTATAAGCGACATTTTTTGGCGCTCCTATAAACTCAACAAGGCTATTTTCTTGCTTTGTTTTAAAATAAGGGTGAAAAAAAACTAAGCGGCGTGGAGTATAGTAAAAGTCAAACTCAGCTTCTAGGCGGTATTCTTTTAAAAGTTTTTCCCATTTTCCTTTGATGTTAGGAAGTTCTTTAAGGAAGGGAATGGCTGGAAGCTCTTCTGTGAGAATTTCGATTAATAATTCTTTCATTATGCACTCTTTTGGTAAATTTTCATTATTGTAACTTTTCTTTACAAATGATTTTTAAAAAAATTTAGTAATTCTTTGGCATTGCTAAATTCGTTTTCTTTGAGGTCTTTTTCATACCACTTAGCGTGATAATAGGGTATATCAGCTCTTTGTGCGGCTTCTTTGTCTTTAGCACTATCGCCTATAAAAAGGCTTGTTTGATAGGGTGCTTCTTCTTTTAATAAATGAAGCATCATTGGACTTGGTTTAGGCTCTATGCCGACACTCACTCCTAAAATTTTGTCAAAATAAGGCAAAATATTATGCTTGTTTAAAATCTGCGTAAGTGAGCTTTGTGGAGCATTTGTAGCTATGGCTAGATAGCATTTTTGCTCTTTTAAAAAGTCTAAAATTTCTTTAATGCCCTCAAATAGCACAACGCTTTGCTGATAATGCTTAATGAAGTATTTTTCAAAGCCATCTTTAAAGCTTGAATGATTGAAATTTTTGATTTCGTAAAGCTCTTTTGCCCAGTCAATTTGCGGGGTATTGATGATACGCATTATATCCTCACGCTTCATTGGACTTAGTTTTAATTCTGCTCTTATTTCATTGACTGCCGCACTAATGGCATTTGCGCTGTCTATTAAAGTGCCGTCCATATCAAAAAATACATTAATCATTAAAATCCTTTAAATAATTTTTATGTTTTTCTTTTTTTCCGCTTTGTTTTTTCTGCTTATCGAGAGCGTTTGCAAGGCTTAGTAGATCTTCTTTTGAGCGTTTAAAATCCAAACAAGCATTAACAAAACTTTCCAAATTTTTTGCGTAGCTTGAATTTAAAAAGACTGCTTCATTTTCTTTAAAAAATTTGGAATTTTTAAGCATTCTTTCTTGGAATTTTTGCTGGTCAAAATCTTCTTTTTTAAGTCCATTGATGGCGGAATTTGCAAATTTCTCTAAATTTCTTAGATATTTAACTCTTAAACTTTTTTCTTTATCAAAAGCCATATTTTACCTTAAGCATTTTTACTAATGCGTTTTTCAAGGGCTGCACTAATTAAAGCTCTTGCTAAAACTCTTTCTGTTTGCACGATTTCGACATTTTTGTCTATTTTAGAATAAAAGAGTTTTTTGGAGCTATTATTTGTATAAATCACAATATCAACCTCACCATAACTTTCTAAGGCTTGCTGGAGCATTGCTAGCCGTGCTTCGTTAAAAATAGTGATGATGGCGACAGCACATTCTTTAATGTTGGCTATTTTAAGCGTTTCTTCTTGTGCGGCATTAGCAAAATAGACATTTTCACCCCGACTTAAACCAAGTTTGACTAAATTTAAATCATTTTCTAAAACCAAATAAGGCACACCGCTATTTTTAATCTTTTGCACAACCTCTTGACCGATGATTCCATAACCAAAAATAACTATATGATTTTTAAGCGTAGAATTTACGACTTGTGGTTGCACTGCTTCTTGCGTTTGTATAATGTCTTCAACGGCGTTTGAAATGCGTCTAATATTATTTAAAACAAAGGGAGTTAAAATCATAGTGATGATAGAGACGACAATGAGAATTTGAGCGGTTTGACCATCAAGCATATTTTTTACCTGTAAAAGAGAAAAAATGGCTAGTGCAAATTCGCCTATTTGCGCTATACTAAAAGCGGTTTTAATGGCAACTCGTTTTTTATTATAAATTGCCAAAATTCCAAAAATAACGCCAAATTTTAAGAGTCCAACAAGCAAGGTTAAAAGTAAGATAAGATCCCAATTTTCAAAGATGATTTTAAAATTAATCTGCATACCCACAGAGATAAAGAAAAGTCCTAAAAGTAGATCTCTAAATGGCACTAAATCGGCTTCTATTTTATGCTTATATTTAGTTTCTGCTATCAAAACGCCAGCAATAAAAGCTCCAAGCGAGTAAGAAAAACCAAAATAATGTGCTAAAAAACTCGCCCCCATAACGATAAAAAGCACGGTTAGGATAAAAAGTTCATTTGATGAAGCACGGATAACAAAGTGAAAAATTCTATCAATTAGGTATTTTCCTATCAAATAAAGCAAGGTAAGTAAAATCACAACGCTAATGAGTGTGGTAAGTATGAGTTGGGTGATGTTTTGATTGTTTGAAGAAAAAATATCTACAAGAAGTAAAAGTGGTATCACGGCTATATCTTGGAATATTAAAATTCCTAGCGTTTTTCTGCCATATTGCTCTTTAATGTCGCCACTATCATTTAAAATTTTAAGCACCACAGCTGTGGAGGAGAGTGCGAGGGCAAAGCCTACGATAATGCCTACCTTACCGCCAAGTCCTAAAATTCCTAGCACGAGTAAAAAGCATACTAAGCCACAAATTGTAACTTGTAAAGAGCCATTTAAAAAAACTTCCTTTTTCATCGCCATTAAATGCGTAAAGGAAAATTCAAGCCCTATGGTAAACATTAAAAAAACAATTCCAAATTCGGCGATGTGCGTAAGCTCTTCACTGCCACCAAAACCATAAGCATAAGAGATGATAATGCCGACTAAAATATAGCCTATAATGGTAGGAATTTCAAATTTTTTAAAAAAGACATTTAAAAGAACAGCAAGCCCTGAAGTGATTAAAAAAATTTCTAAAAAATCACCCATTAATTTTTCTCATAAAAAATTAAATCAAAGCTATTTTTATGCTTAACTACGGCTTTTGATTTGCCATTATTATCCCTTTTATCAAGCTCTAAGCGAAGCTCGTCAATCAAAGCTTCAAATTCGCTTAGTTGATTTTTAAGCTTTAAGATAACATCGACCCCAGCTAAATTCACGCCCATATCACGCGTAAGTCTTAAAATAAGCTTAATTCTATCGATATCGCGTTGCGAATAAAGTCTAATTTTACCATCCGTTCTGCTAGGCTCTACAAGTCCTTCTCTTTCATACTGCCTAAGTGTTTGTGGATGGATACTTAAAACCTTTGCCACCACGCTTATAAGATAAACAGGCTCATCGTAATTATGTTGCATTGTTGCTCCTTTTAAGATAATTTTTCTTCTAAAATTTGACGCACTTTAGGGTCTAAATCTTCAGCATTAGGTAAAAGCACATTTAAAACAAGATACAAATCTCCAAAAATTCCACTCTTTCTATTTTGCACACCATAACCCTTGAGGCGAATTTTTTGTCCATTTTTAGAATTGGGAGGGATTTTAATGCTGACTTCTTTTTTGGGTGTTTTAAGATTTATTTTTCCGCCAAAAAGTGCCGTTTTTAAACTAATATCAAGCTTTCTTGTCAAATCATCTTCATCACGCTCATAAAGTTCGCTTTTTTCTAAACTCACTTTGACGATTAGATCTCCTACTTGAGAGCCTAGTTTTTTGCCTTTACCGCGAATTCTTATTTTGTCATTATTTTTAATGCCGTGTGGAATTTTTAATTTAATTGTTTCGCCATTGAAATTAATGCTATGCTCTCCTCCTAAAATTCCCACTTCAAAGGGTATGCTAATGCTCGCACTTAGGTCTAAATCTTCCCCAGAAAAGCCACCAAAACCCCCTCCAAATCCTCCAAAATTTCCGCCTCCAAAGCTACTGCCCCCAAAACCTTTTGCACCAGAGAAGCCTCCGCCAAATAAATTTTTTAAAATTTCATCTAAATCCATATCGCCAGAATTTCTAGAAAAATCGCTAAAACTTTGCCCTCCAAACATAGAGTCTCCATATCTATCATATTGAGCGCGTTTTTTTTCATCGCTTAAAATTTCGTAAGCGGCGTTAATTTCTTTAAATTTTTCTTCTGCACCTTTTTCTTTATTAATGTCTGGGTGATATTGTCTAGCAAGGCGTCTATAAGCTTTTTTAATTTCATCATTGCTAGCATTTTTGCTAACGCCAAGTGTTTCATAAAGACTATTCATTATTTTTCCTTAAAAAATTATAGGGCGTGATTATAGCATAAAGTTTAGTCTTAGTCAATCAAGTTTAATATATTTTTACACTCAAGGTTTCATTTACAAATTTTTAAAGTTTGAGTTTTATACTATCAAGCTAATTTTTAAGGAGAGTATAATGAAAAAAATTATTTTATCGCTTTCATTGGCGAGTATATTATGTGCGGCAAATGTAGAATTTAATGAAGTAGATTCTAAAATCGAAAGGATCAATCCAGCAAATGGCGTTTTGCTGTCTTATTATGATTCTATCAAAGAGGTTAAAAAATCGGTCGTTAATATCTCAACTTCAAAAACGATTACGAGAGCAAATTCGCCTTTTGATGATTTTTTTGACGATCCATATTTTAAGCAATTTTTTGGTTTTGACCCTTTTCAAAGAAGAGGGCAAAATGAAAAAGAGGTGATTGCTAGTGTGGGTTCTGGTGTGATTATTTCAAAAGATGGTTATATCGTTACAAATAATCATGTGGTCGAAAATGTCGATAGCATAAGCGTTACCCTGCCGCAAAGTGATATGGAGTATAAGGCTAAATTGATAGGAAAAGATCCTAAGACGGATTTGGCGGTTATCAAAATTGAAGCAAATAACCTTTCGGCGGTGAGTTTTTCAAATTCGGACGAGTTGTTAGAGGGTGATGTTGTTTTTGCTCTTGGCAATCCTTTTGGCGTGGGTTTTAGTGTAACAAGTGGGATTATTTCAGCCCTTAATAAAGACAATATAGGCTTAAACCAATATGAAAATTTCATACAAACGGACGCTTCGATTAATCCGGGTAATTCAGGTGGTGCTTTAGTTGATACTAGAGGTGCTTTAGTGGGGATTAATTCGGCTATTTTATCAAGGGGCGGTGGAAATAACGGCATAGGCTTTGCTATCCCTTCTAACATGGTCAAAGATGTAGCAAAAAAACTCATAGAAAAAGGCAAGATAGAAAGAGGCTTTTTGGGTGTGAGCATAACAGCACTTAAGGGCGATAGTAAAAAGGTTTATAAAAATAGCGAAGGCGCTTTAATCACCGATGTGCAAAAAGGGTCATCAGCCGATGAAGCGGGACTTAAAAGGGGCGATTTGGTTTTAAAAGTCAATGATAAAAACATTAAAAGCCCAAATGATTTAAAAAATTATATAGGCACACTCGAACCTAATCAAAAAATTTCACTGCTTTATGAAAGAGATGGCAAAGAAAATCAAATCAATTTCATTTTAAAAGATGATGAAATAAGCGATGTGAAGAGCGTTCAAGATAGTTTAATTGAAGGCTTAAATTTAAAAAATTTAGATAGCAATTTAAAAACGCGTCTTGGTGTGCCAAGTGAGATAAATGGCGTTTTAATTGATAGTGTCAAGCCTAAAAGTAAGGCTAAGGATGCGGGTTTTAAAGAAGGTGATATTATCATAGCTGTAGGGCAGAGTGAGGTAAAAGACCTTAAAGATTTGCAAAATACTTTGAAAAATCAAGCAAAAAATGCGTGGATTAAAATTTGGGTATATCGCGGAGGTGTGATAACTTTGCTTGTGTTAAAATAGGCGTTTTCTTTTTGTTATGAAATTTATTTTAGAATTTTTTATTTTAGTCAAAGGAGTAAAATGACTAATATTCTTATGATAGAAGATGATTTAGAATTAGCTGAAATCACGGCGGAGTATTTGGAACAATTTGATATGAAAGTCGATATAGCTCACGAGCCCTATATAGGGCTTTCAAAACTTGCTTTAAAAGAATATCAGCTTATCATACTTGATTTATCATTGCCGGGGATTGACGGACTTGAAGTGTGCGAGGAAATTCGTAAAAAATATGACACGCCTATTATTATTTCAAGTGCCAGACACGATATTAGCGATAAAGTTAATGCTTTGGAGCTTGGGGCAGATGATTATTTGCCTAAGCCTTATAATCCAAAAGAACTTCAAGCTCGTATTAAAAGTCATTTAAGACGCATTTGCCATACAAAAAATGCAATCGCAAAAAGCGTAAAAGACTTGGTTTATGACCAATATAAGCATATCATTACGATGAGGGGCGAGGAACTCACACTCACAAATGCTGAATTTGATATTTTAAGCTATCTTATTAAAAAAGAAGGCGGAGTGGTAAGTCGTGAAGAGCTTGTGTATAATTGCTCTTCCATTAGTGAGGATAGTTCTAATAAAAGCATTGATGTTATTATTAGCCGTATTCGTCAAAAAATGGGCGATGATCCTAAAACGCCAAAATATATCCACTCCATACGCGGTATAGGCTATAAGCTTACGCAATGAACCGCTCGTCCATTTTTTATACTATAACTTTCATTTTTCTTTTTGCTGGAGTGAGTGTAACGCTTGGCTTTTTGTGGCTTATAGCCTATGACCAGCAAAACTACACAAGAGAGCTTAATGCCAAATACTCTCTCATTGCTAATGTCAAGCTTTTGCAACTTAATGGTATGATAAATGAAAAAGAATTTGAAGAGCAAACTAAAGCCTACAATAAGATGATAAGAATTGAAGATGAAAAAGAACTTCAAGGCATTTTAAAACAGGGTGAAGTTTTAGAAAAAGTTGCCATAGATAAGGGTAGAGTGGAGATCATTTCCTATAAAGATGCGGTTTATTTAAATATAGTTTATGATGATGAAATTTATCTCTATGAAGACCAAGAATATCAAAGCTATCGTTATTTTATCATTAAGGTTATAGGGGTTGGCGTTTTTATTATGCTTATTTTGCTTTATTTTTTTACACTTAAAAAATTAAAGCCCTTAAGAGCTTTAAAAAAGCAAATTGACCGCTTTGCACGAGGCAAACTTAATGAAGTCGAAAATGTCAGCACGGGAAATGATGAAATTTCACAAGTATCCGAGGCTTTTTATCGTGCCATCTTGCAAATCATAAAGCTTAATCAATCGCGGCAATTTTTCTTAAGAAATATGATGCACGAGCTAAAAACACCTATCACAAAAGGACTTATAACGCTTGAAATGCTTGAAGATGATAAGTATAAAGAAAGACTTGAGGGGATATTTAACCGCCTTGAAATTTTAATTAATGAATTTGCGGCGATTGAGCAAATTACTTCGGGTGCAGCCTTTATTAACCGCAAAAAATACAATATTTTAGACATTTTAGACGAAGCTAAAGAAATTTCTATGCGTGATGAAAGCAGTATGCGTATTTTTATGGGGGAAAGTTTTTTTGTCAATGTTGATTTTAAGCTTTTCACCACAGCGATTAAAAATATGATTGACAATGGCATTAAGCATTCTCTTGATGGTTTTGTGCAAATTGACATTATGGAAGATTATATTTGTTTTAAAAATAGGGGCGATGAGCTTAATAATACCTTAGAATATTACACACAAGCCTTTACGCAAGGCTCAAAACAAAAATCAAGCTTTGGACTTGGACTTTATATTGTAAATACTATACTTGAAAGCCATAATATGAAGCTTGATTATGCTTATGAGGACGGAGTGAATTTATTTTATTTTAGAGGTTTAAAAGAGATTATCATAGGCGAATCTTGACAAAAGCTATAAATTTGCTACAATTAGCTTTTTATTATCAAAAAAGGTATGTAAATGATAAAATCAATCGCCGAATGGAGTGAGCAAGAGTGTTTAATGCTTGCTTTACCGCATAAAAATACGGACTGGAAGCCTTATTTAAGTGAAATTATTGAAGCCTATAAGGAATTTGTAGAAACTGCAAGTCATTTTCAAAAGCTTTTGCTTATAGCACCAAATGATGAGGACTTTACGCCCTTTAAAGAATTTGACAATGTGGAATTTTTTAAATGTGAAACAAATGATACTTGGATAAGAGATTTTGGCGCTATTGATGTGCTTGAAAATGGGAGATTGAAAGCTCTTGATTTTACCTTTAATGCTTGGGGAGGTAAATTTCAAAGCGATTTAGATAATGCCCTTAACACTAAGCTTTTTAAGGAAAAATTTCAAACTAGGCTTGAAAAATGTGATTTTATTTTAGAGGGCGGGAGCATTGATTTTAATGGAGCTGGCACAATGCTAACAAGCTCTTTTTGTCTGCTTAACTCAAATCGTAATGCGAATTTAAATCAGGTGAAGATAGAAGAAAAGCTTAAAAATTATTTTGGACTTGAAAGAATTATCTGGCTTGAAAATGGCTTTATAAAAGGCGATGATACGGACAGGCACATTGATACCTTAGCGCGTTTTATCGATGAAAATACCATAGCTTACTGCATTTGCGAAGATGAAAAGGACGAGCATTACGCACCCTTAAAAGCTATGGAAAAAGAGCTTTTAAAAACAAATTTTAATCTTATCCCTCTTCCTATCCCAAAGCCTTTATTTTACGAGGACAGAAGACTTGGGGCAACTTATGCAAATTTTGTTTTTGTCAATAATGCTCTTATTGTGCCTTTTTATAAGGATGAAAATGATGAAGTGGTGCAAAAAAGACTCCAAGCTCACTTAAAAAATCGCGAAGTTATCGGTGTCGATGCAAGGGTATTTCTAAGACAAAATGGCTCCTTACATTGCTCTTGTCAAAACCGCTTTAAGGGACCTAGATGAATTTAGCCAAACAAGCGACCATTATAGCAACTTGCTGTGCGTTTTTTTTAGCCATTGTGAAATTTATCGTGGGGATTTTAAGTGGTTCTGTGGCGGTGCTTTCGAGTGCGATTGATTCTATGATGGATTTTGTTATTTCTGCCTTTAACTTCTTAGCCCTTAAAAAATCAGCCCAAAAACCAAACGAGCATTATAATTTCGGTTTTTCTAAAATCGAAGCTTTAATGGGCTTTTTGGAAGGTTGTTTCATAGTGGGGGTAGGGATTTTCATCTTTTATCAAAGTGTGATGAAAATTTATCATAGAGAAAATGTTGAGGATTTAAATTCAGGCATAGCTGTGATGATTTTTGCTCTTGTTGTTACTTTTTTGCTTGTGTTTTATCTTTCTTTTGTGGCGAAAAAAACAAAGAGTTTGATAGTGGAGAGTGATTGCTTACATTATAAGAGCGATTTTTTGAGCAATTTTTTCACACTTCTTGCTTTGATTTTGATTTATTTTACAAATTGGCATATTATTGATGCGATTTTTGGGATTATTGTGAGTATTTATACTAGTTTTAGTGCGAGTAAAATCATCAAAAAAGCCCTTACTTTCTTAATGGACGAGGCTTTAGATGAAGAAATTTTAGAAAAAATCAAAACTTTAATCAACAATCACCAAGAAGTCATTTCCTTTCATAATCTTAAAACAAGAAAAACGCCAAGCACAAATTATATTAGCGTTCATTTAGTTTTTTGTCCCATAATTTCACTTTTAAACGCACATCAAATTTCTGATGAAATTGAGCAAAAAATAAGAGAAATTTCACAGGAGCAAAAATGGGAAATTCATATTCATCTTGATCCTTACGATGACCAAGATGAAGAAAGGGACAGGATATGAAAATAGCACTTATTCAGCAAAAATTCCACAACACTAAAGAAAAGACAATGCAAAAAACTTGCGAATTAATCATCAAAGCAAAAAAAGAAGGTGCAAAGCTCGTATGTTTGGGAGAATTACATCAAAATGAGTATTTTTGTCAAAGTGAAGATGTGGCAAATTTTGATTTGGCAAAAGATTATGAAAAAGATGTGGAATTTTGGGCTGGGGTTGCTAAGGAAAATGAGGTGGTTTTAATCACTTCTTTATTTGAAAAGCGAAGTGCGGGACTTTACCATAATACGGCTATTGTGTTTGAAAAAAATGGAAGTATAGCTGGGAAATACCGCAAAATGCACATACCAGATGACCCTTGCTTTTATGAAAAATTTTATTTTACGCCTGGGGATTTGGGTTTTGAGCCTATTAATACAAGCGTAGGAAGACTTGGGGTGTTAATTTGCTGGGACCAGTGGTATCCTGAGGCGGCTAGGATTATGGCTTTAAAAGGAGCGGAAATTCTCATTTACCCTACGGCGATAGGGTGGTTTGATAAGGATACAAACGAGGAAAAAGAGAGACAACTTCACGCTTGGCTAGGAATTCAAAAAGCCCACGCCATAGCAAATGGACTTTATGTGGCGGCGATTAACCGCGTAGGTTTTGAAAAGGACAAAAGTGGAGTGCAAGATGGCATTAGATTTTGGGGGAATTCTTTTATTTATGGACCACAGGGCGAAGAAATTTTTAAAGCAGATAGTCAAAGTGAACTTTGTATTTGTGTGGAGTTAGATTTAAAAAGAAGCGAAAATGTGCGTAGGTGGTGGCCATTTTTAAGAGATAGAAGGATAGAATTTTTTGGCGATTTGCAAAAAAGATATATTGATTAGTTTAAGTTGGAACGATATTTGCTTATATTTTTAAAAATTGTAGAAAGGTGTAAAGATGATTAATCCATTTAAATCAAAAGAGCTTGTAACCAGTGCTTTAGCGGGTAGAAATTTGAGAAATCAGCTTATTAATTCAAACCTTGCAAATGTCGATACTCCTTTTTATAAAGCAAGAGATGTAGAATTTGAAACGGCTTTGGTGCGTAGAGCAAATGAGATTTTCAAAAAAGATAAAGGGCAAGAGCTTGAATTAGCCAAAACAAGTGATAATCATCAAGAGCCTTGGAAATTCCCAGATCCTAGTAAATCTACCATTTATCTAAGAGACGGACATTTGGCGAGAAATGATGCTAATACTGTGGATTTAGATGTCGAAACGACCGAAATGAGTAAAAATACGGTAATGATTACCGCTCTTGATGGGGTTTTAAGAAGACAAAGTAATATTTTTAGCTCCATTGTTGATGCGAGTTCTAAATTAAGTTAAAGGTAAATTATGGCATACTTGAGTGATTTTGATATTAGCGGTTATGGCTTAAGCGCTCAACGCTTTAGAATGAATGTTATAAGTTCAAACATTGCGAACGCTCAAACAACACGCACGGCAGAGGGTGGACCTTACCGCAGAAGAGAAGTTATTTTTAAAGCAAATGATTTTGATGCGCTTTTAAATAAGCAAATCAATGAAAATAACAATTTCTTAAAATATGAAAATCCTCTAAATGACCCAAGCTCACCTGAAGAAGCTAAGCCGGCAATTATGAGCGTGGTTGTAGATAAGGTTGTGCGTGATGATAAGGACTTTCGTATGAAATACGACCCAAGCCACCCTGATGCGAATGCTGAGGGTTATGTGGCTTTTCCAAATGTAAATCCTGTCATTGAAATGGCGGATTTGATAGAAGCTACGAGGGCTTATCAGGCAAATGTGAGTGCTTTTACGAGTGCTAAAACCATAGCGCAAAGTGCGATCGATATTTTAAAAGGATAATAAAAGATGAATAGTATAAACGAGCTTAGATTTAACACTTTAGCAGGAAATAAAACAAACAATACCCAAGATAAAGGCATAGGCGATGAATTTGCTAAAATGCTTAAAAATGAAATTGAGGATTTAAATACCGCTCAAGAAAAAGGCGAGGCAGCGATGACAGACATTGCCACAGGGCAGGTGAAAGACCTACACCAAGCTGCGATTGCCATTACTAAGGCGGAAAGTAGTATGAAATTTATGCTTGAAGTAAGAAATAAGGCTATTAGTGCTTATAAAGAAATTACAAGAACTCAAATTTGAGTCTTAATGCAAGAATATAAAAAAAATAGAGTTTCAAAAGTCGCCTTTGCTTATTGTATGGCACTTTTGTTTATGATTATTTTTTTAAGCTCGACCTTTTTTTTAACCTCTAAACGCTATATCCCCAATACAGAAAAAGATCAATACAGCCTCGCTTTGCGAGGCTCTATCATCACAAAAGATCATTTTACCATAGCAAGTTCGCGTGAGATTTATAGGGCGGAGATTGATTTAAGAAGTCTTAAGAAAGATAGAACCGGGCTTTTTTTAAAACTTTTTCAAATTTATAGCGGTTTTGATGATAAGCAAATTGCAGAGATTAAAAAGCGTATGCAAACACAAAAAAAACGAAATTACAATTTTGTCTTAGCTTCAAATTTGGATTCTAAACAGGCAAGTTATCTTAAAGATTTAGCTAAAAAGCTCTATATACAAGGTTTTTTTAAGGCTTTTACAAATAATAATGGGCGTGTGGAAACAAGGGGACTTAGTATTATTGAGCATAGAGAAGATAGAAATTATATATCTATCAATGCTCTAACTCCTGTTATAGGTTACACGCGCACACTTTTAGATAAGGAAAATAATATTTTAAAAAATGTGGGCATTAAGGGTTTGGAAAAATATTATGAGCGATGCTTAATGCCCTTGCAAGATGAGAAAATTCAGGGGCTTAAAGATGTGGGTGGAAATATTATTTTAAATTTAAATTCTATCCAGCAAAGAAAAATTAATGGTTGCGATTTGTATCTTAATGTTTCTTTAAAGCTTCAAAAAAATATAGAAAAAGCCATAGACCAAAGAAATGTTGACTTAAAGGCGAATGAAATTATAGTTGGGGTTATGGAGAGTAAAACGGGTAAAATTTTAGCTTTGGCTAGTTCAAGACGCTATGACCCGCAAAATAGAGGAAAGGATTTATCCGTGCTTAATGCAAGTGCCATTGAGTATGGGTATGAGGCTGGTTCTGTGATAAAGCCTTTTATTTTTGTAACGGCTTTAAGACTTGGCAAACTTAAAATTGATGAAATCATTAAAACCTACGGCGGACAATATAAACTTGGGCGTTTTACCATTAGCGATGACCATAAAAAAGATAAGATGAGTATGGAGGAGGTGATTACCCTTTCATCAAATGTTGGTATGATACAAATTGCTAAAAGAATGAGTAATTTGGAAATTATTACTGGGCTTAAAATCTTTAAATTTGGTGAGAAAAGCGGGATAGATTTGCCTTATGAGCAAAAGGGCGACCTGCCTAATCCTAATCGTTTGAGGGAGATAGAAAAGTCTGTTTTAAGCTATGGTTATGGGCTGAAAACGACCTTTATGCAGCTTCTTGCTGCTTATAATGTCTTTAATAATGATGGCATTTATATTACGCCGCGTTTAGCGGAAAAATTTTATCAAAACGCTAAATGGACTATGCTTGATGATGAGATTAAGCAGGAGAAAATTCTTTCAAGCAAAGCAGCAGCTGAAATGAAACAAATTCTCATTAATGTCATAGAAAAAGGCATAGGAAGAAGAGCGAGAACGGAGGGGATTATCATAGGGGGTAAAACGGGCACGGCGAGGATAGCTGAGCGTAAAGGCTACACGAGTAATCGTTACAATTCGTCATTTTTTGGCTTTGCAAATGATGCGACAAATTCCTATACCATAGGCGTTTTAGTGAGAAATCCAACTAAGCCTTATAGCTATTATGCTGCACAAAGTGCTTTGCCAATGTTTAAGGATATAGTAGATATTTTAATCAATGAAAATTTTTTAAGCCCTATGGAGATTAAAGAATGAATTTTAAAAATTTAAAAGAAGTGCCTTTTAGCCCTTCGATTTATATTAAACCTAAGCGTTTCACATATGAAAGTAGGGGTAAGAATTATACTTGGGATTTTATTGAGGCAAAAGATAGCGTTTCGGTGCTTTTGTATCATAAAAGTTTAGAGAGTTTTATTTTTGTAAGACAATTTAGAATCCCACTTTGGTATCATCAAAATAATGATGAAACTTATAAAGAAAATGCAAATATGGGCTATACCATAGAGCTTTGCTCTGGACTTGTGGATAAAAATTTAAGCCTAGAAGAAATAGCAAGAGAAGAATGCGTGGAGGAGCTTGGCTTTTTACCTAAAAGGCTTGAAAAAATAGGCGATTATTATACGGGTTTTGGCTCTGGGGTAAGTAAGCAAAGCTTTTATTATGCTGAGATTGATGAGGAGGATAAAATCGCACAGGGTGGGGGCGTTGATGGGGAGCAAATTGAAGCTGTTTATGTGAAAGTTTGTGAGTATGAAAGCTTTATAAAAGAGCAGATAAGAACGCCTTTGCTAGACTTTGCTTATCTTTGGTTTATGAAGCATCATTTTAAAATGCGTTGAAGTTCAAGCAAATTTGCGAGTAGAAATTCCTTTTTACTAAGCTTAGAATTTGTTTTGATTTCATATTCGCTTTTAAGAAGAAGGTTAAAAATGGCTTTATATTGTTTTAAATTGAGCTTAAAAGCTTGTTCGCTTAAAGCTTGTCCCACTTGAGGAGGAGGCGTGTAGCCTAAAAGGTCTTTAAAGTCTATTTTTCCATAAATTTTAGCGTAAATGGTTATTTTAAAAAGCCTATAAAAGGCACTTGAGAGTGAGTTAATGAGGGCGATTTCGTTAAAATTTTCTAAAATTTTTTCAAGCTCTTCTTTGATATTTCGCGTTTTTAAAAGCTTGTCAAAAAAATCATCAAATCCCACTAAAGCAAGGCTATAACAATACTGCTTAATAATATTTTCATCGACTTTTAAATTTACAAATTTGTTTAGCTCACTTGCCGCTAGGTAAAGGTTTTCATCAAAGCTGACAAAAAGCGTTATGAGGGCATTGTGCGTGATTTCTACATTTAATTCTTTAGCCTTCATAGCTAAAAGCTCTATGCCCTCTTTGGAATTGGAAATTTTAAAAAATCTTGCAAAATGATTTTCAAAAATTTTTTCCAATTCACTTTGCTTTGCATTTTCATCATAAAGCTCAAGCAAGAAAAAATTATCCGCATTATTTTTGCATAGAGAAATTAGGGCTTTTAAATCTTTACTGCTAGGCTTTTTTAAGCATTTTATCTCCAAGAGTTTTTTAGAGCTAAAAAGTGAGCCAAGTGCTAGAAAATCGCACGCCCTAGCAAAATCGTATTCTTCAAAATAAAGCTTTAAATTTTCTTCTGCGTTGTATTTTTGTTTAATAAAATTTCCATAAAGCTCGGTTTGAAAATTATCTGCACCATAAAGCAAGAAAAAATTAGAAAAGCTCTTATTTTCTAAAGCTTTTTGCAAGTCTCTTCTATACATCAAAGCTCCTCGACAACACGCCCAAAAATTTTCGCAGCGATGATGTCCGCTTCTACAATTTGCACTTTCACTTTTTGCAAAAGATTGCTTTTATTATGCTCTAAAATAATTTCTGCTCCTTTAATTTCATCATCAAGTTTGGCTATGCTAAGGGTATCATTTTCACTAATAAAGGCGTTAAAAACCCCGCCTATATTACGCTTTGCCCATCTTGCAAATTTTCTATCCATAAAGTCATAAGCGACCTTGTCCGCCTCTCTTTCTAAAAGGCTTAAATTTTCGCAAGTGCTTTGTATATTTAAAAGCAAATATTCATAAAGTTTCAAATCTCCTCTTTGTTTTGCCTTTAAAAGTCTGTGTAAAATCAAATCCGAATAGCGTCTAATCGGGCTTGTAAAATGCGTATATTTATCAAAACCAAGTCCAAAATGTCCCCCATTTTCACTTGCATAACAAGCCTTTTTTTGTGCTTTTATGATGAGTTTATCAACTTCAGCCCTTATGTCAAGCTCATCGGCTAAGGCTTGGACATCGCGTATAAGTTCGCTAAGATTATTTTTATAATTAACATCTATGCCAAGCATACCAAGCTCTTCTAAAAGTTTTGTAATTTTCTTATCATCGGCTGGGGCGTGATTTCTAAAAATGCCAATTTCACCTAGCATTTTAGCCGCTGCCTTATTTGCCAAAAGCATACAATCTTCAATCAAGCCGTGCGAAGGTGTATCTTTTTCATAAAAAGTGCTTTTAAGGCTTAAATTTTCATCTAAAAACATTCTTAATTCTTCCGTTTTAAATTCAAAAGCGTTTTTAAGACGAGCCTTTCTTAAAATTTGTGTTAAATTAAAAAGCTTATAAATCCAAGAAAGCTCACCTAAATTGCTTTTTTTCTCCAAAAGTTCATCGACTTCATCATAATGAAAACGCCTTTTAGAATTGATAATGGCTTCAAAAAGCTCTTCTTTGCAAATTTCATTATTTTGATTAAAAGTAATTTTAAAGCAGTAAGTAAGGCGATCTAAATTCGGCTTTAAAGAGCAGATATTTTCACTTAAAGGACGCGGTAACATAGGGATAGAAATGTGAGGAAAATAGATAGAAAAGCCCCTATGTCTCGCCTCTTTATCCGTAGCACAATAAGCAAAAACATACTCACTCACATCAGCAATTGCCACATAAAGTTCTTTCTTTTTTTCATCATAATAAATCGCATCATCAAAATCTTTCGCGTGAATAGGATCAATCGTGCAAAAGCTTAAATGCCTCAAATCTACGCGATTAGGATACATACTCGCATCGACATAATCACCATTAGCTAAGGCTTCTTCTATGCAGGTTTGGGAAAATTCGCTATTTTTATTAAAAAGAGCGAGTGAAATTTTTTCATCAACCGCTTCATCGTCAATATGCCCTAAAACTTCTAAAATTTCGTTATTTGAATTTTCTATTTTTAAGACACTTCCAAGCGGAAGAGCTTTTAAAGACTTTTGTGAGGCTTTAAGGGCGGTGGAAAGTCCTGTTTTAATATTAAGCCCTAGCACTGCTTCGCCGTATTTTTTTGTAACGACTATGGAAGTTTCATTTGCCTTTTTAAGCACTAAAATCACCTTAGCGCTCGCTCTTTTTTTCTTAAGTGGCAACAATTTAGCCGCAACGATATCTTTATAATTTGCCCCTTTTAAATGTTTATTTTCTATTAATAAATCTCTAGTAAAACTTTCATCATACACACTTAAAAAGCCTGTGCCTTTACTTGAGATGTCAAGCTCTCCAAAAACATAGCCATTGTTAAGATAATATTTATTTTTATATTCTTTTAAGACATTTGAGGCTAAAAGCTCTCTTAAAATTTGCTTAAATTCATTGCCGACTTGATTTTCCCTAACGCCATAACTTAAACTTTTTAAAAATTCTTTCACTTTACTTCACTTTATATGAATTTTTATACAATTTTACTTAAACTTTATAAATGCAAATTTAAGGCTCTTTTGCTATAATTTCGCTTTTGTAAAAAAGGGGGAGTAAATGGCTCTTAAGGTGTATTATGATAAAGATTGCGATCTTAATTTAATCCAGTCAAAAAAGGTCGCCATTATAGGCTTTGGCTCGCAAGGACACGCTCACGCACTGAATTTAAGAGATAGCGGCGTGGAAGTTTTTATCGGCTTAAGAAAGGGAAAAAGCTATGAAAAGGCACAAAATGAAGGCTTTGAAGTTTTAAGCGTAGCACAGGCTTGTAAGAAGGCAGATTTGATTATGATTTTAACGCCTGATGAAAGTCAAGCAGAAATTTATGAAGAAGATATTAAGCCTCATTTAAAACAGGGGCAAATTCTAGCTTTTGCACACGGCTTTAATATCCACTACGGACAAATTATACCGCCTGAATTTGTTGATGTGATTATGATAGCTCCAAAAGGACCAGGACATACTTTAAGAAATGAATTTGTGCAAGGTGGAGGCTTGGCTTGTCTTATTGCCATTTATCAAGAAGCAAGTGACGATGCTAAAAATTTGGCTCTTTCGTATGCAAGTGCGATAGGAGCTGGAAAGGTTGGCATTATGCAGACAAGCTTTAAGCACGAAACTGAAACGGACCTTTTTGGAGAACAAGCCGTGCTTTGCGGAGGACTTGTGAATTTGATAGAGGCTGGTTTTGAAACTTTAGTTGAGGCAGGGTATGAGCCTGAAATGGCGTATTTTGAGTGCTTACACGAGGTGAAGCTCATTGTCGATTTGTTATATCAAGGAGGCATTGGCGATATGCGTTATTCTATCTCAAACACAGCTGAATATGGAGGCTATGTGAGTGGGGCTAAGATTATCACGCCACATACGAAAAAAGCGATGAAAAATATCTTAAAAGATATACAAAATGGCGTTTTTGCAAGGGATTTTATCTTAGAAAAAAAGGCAGGTTTTGCCAAAATGCACGCTATGCGTCAAAATACTAAGCAATCTTTAATTGAAAAAACAGGGCAAAATTTACGCAAAATAATGCCTTGGATTAGCAAAAATAAGCTTGTAGATAAGGATAAAAATTAAATTGTCAAAAAAAAATATTAGTCTTATTCAAAAATTTTTAATTCTTATCATTTTAGTTTTAATTTGCGTGATTTTAATTTTATTGATTGTAGGTAAAACACAAACGAAAGAAGCAAAAAAGCCAAATTTAAACCCGTCAAATCATTTACTTAAAGAAAATTTTTTAGAAAATCAAGAGGCTGTTTTTAAGCCTTTTGAAGAGAATTTAAGTCAAGAAAGAGAAGATAAAGAAGAGCATTTTGAGGCAAATTTAAGTCAAAAAAATGCTTTGAATAATGAGAGTTTAGCGATAGATAAAAATTTAAGTGAAGATTTAAGGGAATTGAATTTCAGCAAAGAGCAAAATCAAAGTCTTAATTTGGAGCAAAATTTAAGTAAAAAGGAAGCAAAGCAAGAAAATTTAAAGCCGATTATAGGGCAAAAGCCAAAATTAGCCATTATTATCGATGATATGGCTAATGAGGAACAAACAAGAAGTCTTAAAGCTTTAAATTTGAAGCTTAATCCCTCATTTTTCCCCTCTCACGCTTTACATCCAAATACCCCTAAATTAGCTAAAGAATTTGAATTTTATATGGTGCATTTGCCTCTAAAGGCTCTTAGCTTTCAAAATAAAATGTCCGTTTTAAGCCCGGAGGATAGTGAAGAGGAGATTGAAAAAACGATTGCTAAGATTAAGGGTGAATTTAAAAATTTAAAATTTATCAATAATCACACAGGAAGCCTTTTTACAAGTGATGAAGAAGCGATGAGAAGGCTTTATAAAGTTTTAGATAAGTATCATTTAAGCTTTGTGGATTCTAAAACTATACACAATTCAAAAGCTCCTAAAATCGCTAAAGAAATGCAAAAAAATTACATTAAAAGAGATGTTTTTTTAGATAATGAAGATGATGTGATTTATGTTAAAAATCAGCTTTTAAGTGCGGTTAAACTCGCACAAAAAAAAGGTTATGCCATAGCCATAGGACATCCTAAAAAAAATACTTTTAAAGCCTTAAAAGAAAGCAAAGAATTATTAAAAAGTGTGGATCTTGTGTATTTGAGTGAGCTTTATGAGTAGCGAAGTTTTACCTAGCTCTTATTTGAGTCTTTTTGATGCTTTAAAAGATAAGCCTAAAAGCCTTTATTTTAAAGGGAATTTGGAGCTTTTATCTTATCCTAAGATCGCTATTATAGGCTCTAGAAAAATGAGTGTTTATACAAAAAATTGCGTTTTAGAATTAGCCACTACTCTTAAAAACGCTGGAGTTTGCGTGGTAAGTGGAGGAGCTTTGGGTGTGGATATTAATGCGGCTTTAGGCTCTTTACCCCTGCATATAGGCATTTTTGCAAATGGTTTAAGTCATATTTATCCACGCACAAATGAAAAAATCATCAAAGAAATTTACACCAAAGGCTTGGCTTTAAGTGAAAATGAGGACACTTATATGCCTCAGGGCTTTGATTTTCTGCTAAGAAACCGCCTTATTATCGCTTTAAGTGAGGCTGTTGTCATCGCACAAGCACATCTTCAAAGTGGCTCTATGCAAAGTGCTAGGCTTAGTTTGCAAATGCAAAAGCCACTTTTTGTTTTACCTCAAAGACTAGAGGAGAGTAGAGGGACAAATTTGCTTTTACAAGATAAAAAGGCAAATTTGATAGCGGACTTTAAAAGCTTTGCGGAGCGTTTTGGGACAAAAATTAAGCCAAGAGAGGAAGATGAGTTTTTGCTCTTTTGCAAACAAGGCGTAAGTGTTGAACAAGCCCTGCAAAAATACGGCGAAAAGGTTTATGAGTATGAGCTTGAGGGCAAAATCGCCATTGATGGCATTTGGATAAGGCTTTTATGATGAGGGCTTTAGCGTTAGATCTTGGCTTAAAACGCATAGGACTTGCTTTATATGTGGAAAATATCGCCGTGCCACTTAATGCCATTTTGAGAAAAAATCGCAATCAAGCTGCAAACGAAGTGCGAAAGCTTATCGAAGAACATCAAATTTCTAAGCTTATCGTAGGCTTACCAAAAGGTGGAGCAAGTGAAGTGGAAATGACTAAGAGAGTGCAGCATTTTATCTCCTTACTAGAATTTGATGGAGAGGTCATTTTTGTCGATGAGGCTTATACGAGTAAAGAGGCACAAGGCTTAGGTGTGGCGAATTCGCGTAAAAAAGATGGTAAATTAGACTCTTTGGCAGCTTTGATAATGTTAAGGGGATATTTTGGAGACTAAATTAGCGCAAATTTACACCCAAAATGAGCTTACAATTTTAAAAGAAAGCTTTAAAAGCCCTAAAAATATTTGTGTATTTTTAAATTTTTTAAAAACAAATGAAAATTTAATTAATGAATTTTTTAAGGATTTAGAATTTCAAAAGCTTAATTCTTTTTGCTATCTTTTCAAGGCAGAAGATAAAAGCATTTTAAGCAAGATGAAAGCCTTTAATGAGGGGCATTTTTATATACAAAATTATTCTTCTTATCTTTGTGCTAAAAATTTGGGCGTCAAGCCTAATGAAAATATTTTAGATATGTGTGCGGCTCCGGGTGGAAAGAGCATTAATTTAGCAAATTTTATGCAAAATAAAGCCTATTTAGCCTGTGTGGAGGCAAATAAAGAGAGGTTTTTTACCCTGCAAAAAAATTTGAAAAATTATGGGGTCAATGCTAAGATTTTTTTAAAAGATGCGAAAAATATAGGGCGTTTGTGTCCTTTGAAATTTGATAAAATTTTACTTGACGCACCTTGCTCTACCTTAGCTAAAATAGGCTTTGAAAATATAAAATCTCCAAAAGAAATCAAAGCCCTAGCTCTTTTACAAAAAAAGCTCCTTCACTCTGCTTTAAAAGCCTTAAAACACGGCGGTGAGTTAGTTTATAGCACTTGCACCTTTTTAAGAGAAGAAAATGAAGAGGTTTTAGAAAATGCTTTAAAAAGTGAATTCGAGCTTGAATTTTTAGAGCTTGATTTAGAGGGCGTGAGAGTAAGGGAGGCAAAGAGCGAATTTAAAGAGCTTAAAAAGGCTAGACGCATTATGCCTTGCGAAAATTATGATGGCTTTTTCATCGCTAAAATGCGTAAAATTTAGGACTAGCACAAAAATAAGCATTAGAAAATAAACAAGAATTCATTTTTGATAATTAATATTAATTTTATAATTTTGATATATAATATCATTATTGTTTTTAATAGGAGGATTTAAGATAATGAAAAAAATTGTATTTTTTGTGTTATTTTTATTTTTGTCTTATAGTGCATTAAAAGCGGCTGATGAGTGTAGCTACCAAGAAGATAGAGCCGTTCCCTTACTTTTAAATTATGCGATAAGATTGGGAGTAACGGGCGTTACAGTTGCAAATGCTCCTGAAGTAACTACAAAATGCCATTAGGGATTTAAGAGTGTTAGATTTTATTCTTATTCTTATTTTAGATTATACTCTTTATTTTAGTAAAGTTTTAGAGAAAGTCTTTTTAGGGCGTGTTATTTTTGTATTTCTTTTTGTTATTTTTTTCATTCTTTTTTGTGTGGAGGGCTTGTTATTTCACTTATTTTTGATTTTGGCATTATCCTTGCTTTTATATCTTTTTTTGTCAATTTTACTTATGAAATTTAGCTAAGTTACAAAGCTTTCAACTAGTCTTTGAACGAGTAAATTCCACCCATCAACTAGCACAAAAATGAGCAGTTTAAAAGGCAGAGAAATCATCACAGGTGGTAGCATCATCATACCCATAGCCATTAAAACAGAGCTTACAACCATATCAATGACTAAAAAAGGTAGGTAAATGAGAAAACCTATCTCAAAAGCCGTTTTAAGCTCTGAAATCATAAAAGCAGGCACCAAAACACTCAAAGGCACATCGTCTATGGTTTTTGGGTTAGGCAAATTTCTAATGCGGTAAAATAGGGCTAAATCCTTTTCGCGCGTGTTTTTAAGCATAAAATCTTTAAAGGGCTTCACACCCCTTACAAAGGCTTCTTCATAGCCTATTTTCTCCTCTAAGTAGGGCTTCACGCCCTCATTATAGGATTTTGTCGCCACAGGTTCCATTATGAAAAAGGTTAAAATTAAAGCTATAGTAACCAAAATGGTATTTGGAGGCATACTTTGCGTTCCCATAGCTTGTCTTAAAAAAGAAAAAACAATGATAAGCCTTAAAAAAGAAGTCATTATGAAAATAATGCTAGGGGCAAGGGCAAGTATGGTTAAAACGATGATGATATTTAGCGTTGTTACGAGCTGGTTGGGTGTGTCTGGTGCGCTAAGACTTAAATTTACGGTGGGTATGATCGCCTCCGCTCCAAAGACACTTAAAGCAAACAAAATGAGCAAAAAAACGCTTTTCAATCCAAAAATCCTAACTTAAAATAAAGGCTGAATTCTACCTTTAAGCACTTTAACTTTTGCTTTAATTTTAACTTTTTGTTGCTAAAATAAAGAAATAATTATAAAAAGGGAAATGATGAAAAGCTCTATTGTTATTTTAGCAGCAGGTCTTGGCACAAGAATGAAATCAAGCACGCCTAAAGTTTTGCAAAAAATTTGTGCTAAAAGTATGATTTTGCATATTTTAGAAAAGGCTTTTGCCTTAAGTGATGATGTGAGTGTTGTTTTATCACATCAAAAAGAAAGGGTGGAGAAAGAAATTTGTGAGTTTTTTCCACAAACTAAGTTTATAGAGCAAGATTTAGTCCGTTTCCCAGGCACCGCAGGGGCTTTAAAGGATTATAAGGCACAAAATGAAAGAGTTTTAATACTTTGCGGAGATATGCCCTTAATAGAGCTTCAAAGTCTCAAGGCTTTGCTTGAATTAAAAAGCGACCTAGCTTTAGCCGTTTTTGAAGCAAAAGATGCAAAAAGCTATGGTAGGGTCGTGCTTGAAAATAATGAAGTGCAAAAAATAGTCGAGCTAAAAGACGCAGATGAAAAAGAAAAGATGATTAAAACTTGTAATGCGGGCGTTTATATGGTAAATACGAAGCTTTTAAGTGAGCTTTTACCCCTAATCGACAATGAAAACAAGGCTAAGGAATATTATTTAACAGACATCATTAAACTTGCAAGAGCTAAAAACACGCACATTAAGCCACTTTTTGTGGGTGAAGAGGAATTTATGGGGGTTAATGATAAATTTGAACTTAGTGTAGCAGAAAATTTAATGCAAGATAAAATTAAAAAATTTTGGCAAAAAGAGGGTGTGATCTTACATAATCCAAGCTCCATTTTTATAGGCTTAGATGTCAAATTTATAGGCGAGTGTGAGCTGTATGAAAATGTAAGAATTGAGGGTAAAAGTGTGATAGAAAGCTCCATTATTAAAAGCTCAAGTGTGATAGAGGATAGTAAAATAAGCTTTTCAAGTATAGGACCTTTGGCACATTTGCGTCCTAAATGCGAGCTTAAAAATACGCATATAGGCAATTTTGTCGAGTGTAAAAATGCTAAATTAAACGGCGTGAAAGCGGGGCATTTAAGCTATTTGGGTGATTGTGAGATAGAAGAGGGGACTAATATAGGCTGCGGCACTATCACTTGTAATTATGACGGAGTTAAAAAACATAAAACCATTATCGGTAAAAATGTCTTTGTCGGCTCTGATACGCAGTTTATCGCACCTGTTTGCATAGAAGATGAGGTTATCATCGCAGCGGGAAGTTCTGTTAGTGAAAATGTCCCTAAAGGTTCGCTTTTTATTAATAGAGCGCAAAGCAAGATTTTAAAAGATTATTTTTATAAAAAATTTCAATGAAAACCATACTTTTAGCTGTAAGTGGCAGTATAGCGTTTTATAAGTCGTATGAGTTGATTTCTTTGTTTAAAAAAGAGGGCTTTAGAGTTAAGGTTTTATTAAGTAGGGGGCTTTTGAAATTTGCTTCTAGGCTTAGTTTTGAGGCTTTAGCGGACGAGCTTTTGTGTGAGGCAAATGAATCGTGGCAAAATTATAATAATCATATCGCCTTTAGCAAAGATGCGGACCTTGTGCTTTTTGCTCCAGCAAGTGCGAATTCTATCAATAAATTAGCAAATGGCATAGCAGATACGCTTTTTATCCAAACTTTAATGGCGACAAAAGCTCCCATTATCATCGCTCCAGCGGCAAATTCGGCGATGTATTTACATTTTAGCACGCAAAACTCTCTTCAAATTTTAAAGCAAAATGGAGCTAAAATCATTGAGCCTATTGTTAAAAAACTAGCTTGTAAAGATGAGGGAATCGGTGCTTTAGCGGAGCTTGAGGATATTTTTCATCTTTGTAAAAGAGAGCTTCTAAAAGAAAGCTTTTTTACCGGTAAAAGTGTGATTATAAGCGGAGGCGGCACAAGGGAAAAAATCGATGATGTGCGTTGCATTAGTAATTTTTCAAGCGGAAAAATGGCTAAAGAACTTGCCTTTGCCTTTTATTATTTGGGTGCTGATGTCGTGCTACTTAGTTCAGTGGAATTTAAAACGCCCTTTCAGCTTCTTACCTTTGAAAGCTCAAAGGATTTAAAGGCACTTTTAAAGCGTTTTGAGGGGGGCGATTTTTTGATAATGTGTGCGGCGGTGAGTGATTTTGTCCCCAATTATCAAAAAGGCAAGATTAAAAAGAGTGAGGCGGGACTAAATTTAAGCTTAAGTTTAAATGAAGATCTTCTTCAAATTTGCAAATTTGAGGGTAAAAAAATAGGCTTTAAAATGGAGCTTGACCCTCAAAACGCCCTCAAAAACGCACAAAATGCCCTTGAAAAAAAGGGGCTTGATATGATTTGCCTGAATATTTTAGGTAAGGAAAATCATTTTGGAGCAGATTTTAACGAGCTTATTTTCATCACGCAAAAAGAAAGCGTTAAAAGTGGCTTAAAAAGCAAAAAAGAGCTTGCATACGAGCTTGCCTTAAGGTGTCAAGATTTATGAATTTGATTAATTCTACTCTTCCCATAGCTATGAAAGTCCTAGCAAAATCAGGCTACGCACACTACACCCTAGAGCTTAATAAAAAGCAAATTCAAACAAAAAGTATGATTGAGCTTGAAGTAGGGGCGTATTATTTAGCGGAGCTTTATATGAGTGAGGGCGTGATACAATTTAGACATCTTTGCAAACGCCCAAATTTCACTCCTTACGAACAGGGAATTGAGCTGATTTTAAAATTGTTAGGAGAGGATTTTGATTTTAAGCATTTTATTATAGAGAATTTAAGCGTGGCTAAGGACGCACAAAGTTTTAGTGTGTTTAAAGAAATGCTTTTTGCTAGTTTTGAAAATGTTTATCATATCCCTTTCATTTTTGAAAATAAACCTTGCTTGTTTCAATTAAGAAAGAGGGGGGATACAATAGAGCTTTATTTATATTTTAGTGTTTTTGGAGCGTTGAAAATCGTTAAAGATGAAGTGGGAATTTCGATTTTCACTCCCTTTTTTAAGGTGCAAAAATTTCTAAACGAGCATTTAGAATATAGGGTTTTCCAAGATAAAAATTTAAAAGCCTTTTTTGAATATAAAAAATTGCTAGATTTTAAGGGATAATTTATGGAAAGAATAGACATTATAGAGCGTATCGGTAAAAAATATTTAGTTTCTAATATAGAAAATGGCGAGTATAGCTATATAAAAGTTTCTGGAAGCAAAGAAAATCTAGAAAAATCCCTAAACAAAAAAGTCGAGCATTTTAAGCTTGATATGCGTTTTTGTAAAGATGATGTTGTCATTTTAGTCGAAACCAAGCCAAAATTCACGCAAAAAGACGAAAAGCAACTTAAAGCCTATGTAGAAGCAGAAAAAGCAATGTATCATAGCCAAAAAATCATCGCCATACTAGCAAATACTACTGATGATAAAATCAAGGTTTGGAAAAATCATATAAACGACGAGTGCTTACTAAAAAATGAAGTCGTGCTTGATACTATGGAGCATTATATGTCTTTATTTGAGATAAATAAGCAAAACGATAGAGAAAAGGTTCTCAAAAACACCTATGATTTAAACGAGCTTTTGCATAAAAAAGACATCGATGAGAAGCTCCGCTCTCAATTTGTCGGCACGACTCTTTTATATATCAAAAATGAAGTGAAAAAACGAGGCGTTAATCACATCAATGATAAATTAGTTAAAGATTTAAAAGAATTTTGGGAAAATTCAAACGAAGACGCTATCCGCGTAAGCATAGAAAGAACCTTAAGCGATTTACTTGACGGCTCAAATAACAAAGCGAAAAAAATAGAACTTTTACAAAAAAATGTCCTAAACGATCAAAAAATTAAAAAGCTAAAATTAAAAGACTGGATAGAGATTTTAACAACTATCCTCGTAGATATTTATAAATACATCGATACCGAGAGCGAAGAGGGGCAAGACATCTTAAATCTTTTCTTCATCGCTTTTAATAAATACACAGGCAAAGCTGATAAAAACCAAGCTTTCACACCCGACCATATTACTGATTTTATGTGCCGCGTTGTGGGTGTGGATAGGACAAAAAGAGTGCTTGACATCACTTGCGGAAGCGGGTCATTTCTCGTTCAAGCTATGGTAAAAGAATTAAGTGATTGTAAAAGAGGCAAGAGCGAAAAAGAAGCTAAAGAGCTAATGGAAAAGGTCAAAAAAGAAAATATCTACGGCATAGAAGTGGAGGAAAAGGCTTACGGACTAGCCACGACAAATATGCTAATCCACGGCGATGGTAATAGCAATATAGAATTTGGTTCTTGCTTTGAAAAAAAAGAATTTATCAAAAAGGCAAAACCTGATATTATTTTAATGAATCCTCCCTATAACGCCAAGCCCATAAGCATACCTGAATATTACAAAAACAAATGGAGCAAAGGTGCGAAAGAGGGCAAGGAAGACCCCACAAAAGGGCTTGTGTTTATACAATATCTAAGCGATATTATCAAAGAGATAAATGAAGAAAGAGAGAGCAAAAACGAGGCGAGAAAGGAAGTAAAATTAGCCGTCTTACTACCTATGAGTGCTGCCATAGGCTCTAAAAGCGATATTAAAAATATCAAAGAAGCTATGCTAGAAAATAACACCCTAGAAGCTGTTTTCACACTCCCAGCCGAAGTGTTTTACCCGGGGGCTTCAGTGAGTGCTTGTTGTATGGTCTTTACCTTAGGTAAGCCCCATACAAACGCCGATGGCACGGTAAATGAAACATTTTTTGGTTATTTTAAAGAAGACGGCTTTAAGAAAAAGAAAAATTTAGGCAGAGTGGAGCAGTTTGACGAGGGGGGCGAGTCCAAATGGAAAAAGATAGAGGAGCAATGGCTAGATGTCTTTAGAAATAAAAAGGTCGTTGATGGTTTAAGTGCTATGGCAAAGGTAAGCGGCGAAGATGAGTGGCTATGCGAAGCCTATATGAAAACGGATTATTCTAAACTTTCACAGGCGGATTTTCAACAAACATTAAATAATTTTTTAGCTCATCTTGTTCAAAAAGGCGATATTTATGAATCTTGATGTGGAAAATTGGAAAAGATTTAAATTGAAATATCTTTTTGATATTAAAAAGGGCAAGAGATTAACCGCAGATGAGCAGACAGAGGGCAATAATATTTATATTGGGGCGATTGATGCAAATAATGGAATAGCAAATTTTATAGGACAAGCACCTATCCACAAAGGCAACACAATATCATTAAGCTATAACGGCTCTGTGGGCGAAGCTTTTTACCAAGAAAATGATTATTGGGCTACTGATGATGTTAATGCCTTATATTCTCGCTATGATGATTTTAATAAATATATTGGCTTTTTTATCGTATCTATGTTGAGACAAGAAAAATACAAATTTTCTTATGGTAGAAAATGGAAATTAGAAAGTATGAAAGATACTGAAATTTCATTACCTATAAAACATAATCCCAACGGCTCAATTTTTAGAGATAAAAGCAAAACATATTCTAAATGTGGCTATGTCCCCGATTTTGAATTTATGGAAAATTATATTAAATCCCTGCACTACAAGCCTTTAACGACTAAAAATCGCCCTGAAAATGCCCTACCATTAAATATTGAAAAATGGGGCGAGTTTTCTTTAAATTCTTTATTTGAAGTTGTGTTATCAAAAGGCGATATAAAAATAGATGAAGTTGAAAGTGGGTTGATACCCCTTGTCTCATCGGGCGAAACAAATAATGGCGTGGTTGGTTACATAGATAGTCGTGGGGACGGAAAGGCTGAAATTTTTAAGGGTAACACAATAACGATTGATATGTTTTGTAACGCTTTTTATCAAAAAGATGATTTTTATGCAGTAAGTCACGGCAGAGTTAATATCTTAAAGCCGAAATTTATATTAAATCAATACATAGCTATTTTTATCATAACCTTAATACATCAAAATAAATACAGATATTCTTATGGTAGAGCCTTATATAGTGATGAAGCTAAAAAAATGACTATCAAACTCCCCATAAATCACAAGGGCGAACTAGATTTTGACTTTATGGAAAATTACATCAAATCCCTGCCTTATGGAGATAGAGTATAATGAATGAATTAAAACATTTAGCCGTGGTAATGGACGGAAATAGGCGTTGGGCGAAAGCTAAGGGCTTTTTAGCGAAATTTGGCTATACAAGAGGAGTAAAAACTCTACAAAAACTTATGAGCGTATGTATAGAGGAGCAAATTTCTCAACTTACACTTTTTGCCTTTAGCACGGAAAATTGGAATCGTCCAGCTGATGAAGTGGAATTTATCTTTAAACTTTTGGAGCGTTGTTTAGATGATGCCTTAAAAGAATTTGAAAAAAATGGTGTGCGTTTAAAGGCGATAGGAGATTTATCGCGTTTAGATGAAAAACTAAAAGAAAAAATAGCTTTAGTTGAGGAAAAAACGAAGCATTGTGAGCGTTTGTGTGTCAATTTAGCTATTAGCTATGGCTCAAGAGATGAGATAGTAAGAGCGGCTAAAAGAGTGGTAGAAAAGGGCTTAGAGCTTAGTGAGGAAAATTTAAGTGCGAATTTAGACCTGCCTTTAGATGTGGATTTAATGCTTCGCGTGGGAAATGCTAAAAGACTTTCAAATTTTTTACTTTGGCAAAGCTCTTATGCTGAAATTTGCTTTAGTGAGACCTTATTTCCGTCCTTAACTATAAGGGAATTTAAAAAAATTATTAAAGAATATAGAAAAAGAGAACGCACCTTTGGAAAATAATGCTTTATTTTGGGGAATTTTGGGGGCGGTTTTGGGCTCATTTTGTGCGAGTTTTGTAAGCCGAATTTGTGAAAAAAAGCCCCTTTTTGCTATGCGTTCTTTTTGCTTTTCTTGTGAAAAAAAGCTTACGATTTTAGAACTTGTGCCTATTTTTTCTTATCTTTTTTTAAAGGGGCGTTGTAAAAATTGCGGTGTAAAAATTCCTCTTATGTGCTTTTTAAGTGAAATTTTTGGCATTTTTTTGGTTTATCTTGCCTCATTTTGTGCGAAATCTTTTAAAGAATTTCTTGCTTTAACGCTTTTTCTTTTTGTGTGCTTTAGCCTTTCTTTGATTGATTTAAGATTAAAAGCTGTGCCAAATTTTTTACTTTGGATCGGCTTTTTTAGTGCTTGTTTGCTAAAAATTTTAGAAAGTCATCTCAATGCTTTTGATATGAATATTTTTCATTTTTTTATAGACGCTTTTATGTTTGCTGGTTTTATTTTTTTACTTAAAAGTTTTATTTCTTTTATAAAAAATTTTAAAAATAAAGAAGTTGAAGAGAGCTTAGGCGATGCGGACATTATATTATTAGCGGCTTTTGCTGGGTTGTTTGGCTTTATGGGGGCGTTTTATATCCTTTTCATCGCTGCGTTTTTATCCTTGCCCTTTTTTTATTTTGCTTTTAAAAAGGGAGAAAAAGAACTTGCTTTTTTGCCTTTTATAAGTCTTGCTATGTGTGTATATTTAGTCGTTGGGAGAGTATTTTGAAGCTTATATTTAAGTATATTTTAAATCAATTTTTAGGGACACATCTTTCTATTTTCTTGGTGCTTTTTGGCATTGTTTCTATGGTATTTTTTATCCAAATTGCGAATCTTACCTCAAGCATTGAGATTAGTTTTTTAGACCTTTTTAAGCTTTACGGCTTTATGCTGCCACGCATTTTGATTTTTACCTTGCCACTTGCCTTTTTTGTGGCACTGACCTTAGCTCTTTATAGGCTTTCTAAAGAAAATGAAAGCGTTGTCTTTTTCACACTTGGTTTTACGCCTTTAAAAATGGCACAATTTTTCCTTAAAATCGCCACATTTTTAAGTGTTTTAATGCTAGGAGTAGCTTTAGTGATGATACCTATTGTATATCAATTACAAAAAAATTTTGTTGATTATAAAAAAACGCAAATTAAATTTAATTATAAAACAGGTGAATTTGGGCAAAAATTTTTAGACTGGATGATTTTCATACAAGATGAAAAGGAGGGGGGGTATGAAAATATCATTATGTATCATCCAAAAAGCAATGATAATTTAAAAGAGCAACTCATCATCGCTAAGGAGGCGAATTTAGAGCGTTCAAACGAGGGCTTTGCTTTTAGATTAAATGAAGGTAAAATGTATAATTTTGACGGTGGGGAGGCTCTATTTATCGGTGAGTTTGAAAATTTGGTTGTTAATACAAAATTTAATGATAATTTAGGGCAAACTAAGGCATTTTACGAATACTGGGACGACATTAACACAAATGCCGATAAGGCTAGGGAATTTGTAATGTATGTTTGCATAAGCTTATTTCCTTTAGCTAGCACACTTTTTGCCCTTAGTTTTGGAATTGTAACTTACCGCTATGAAAAAGGTTTTATTTATCTTGGTATGTTTGGGGTGATCGCCGTTTATTTTGGGCTTTTATCGAGTTTATACAAGCCTCCTTTATTGATGAGCTTTTTGATTTTTAGCTTTGCTTTTGCGGCTTCTATTATATGCTTTAAAAAGATGATAATGAGTCGTTATTAATGCGTCTTAAGCTCGTTTTCTCCTATGATGGCTCGGCTTTTTTAGGCTCTGCTTGTCAGCCTCATTTAAATTCCGTCCAAGATGCCTTAGCGGCGGCTCTTGCTCATCTTGGCATTTTTTCTCCTGTGCTATTTGCTTCACGCACAGATAAGGGTGTGCATGCCCTTCGTGCGGTAGCTTGTGTGGAGTGTGGGGAGCATTTTAAAGACTTAGTCTATCTTAAAAGGCAAATTAACCGCTTTGCTCACCCTTTCATACACATTAAAAGCTTAGAGAGGGTGAGCGAAAATTATGCTGTGCGTTTTGATGTGAGGGCTAGGGAGTATCGCTACATCTTTCATCACGGAGAATTTAACCCCTTTTTAAGCCCTTATGTGTGCTTTAGTGAGCGTTTTGACATCAAAAGAGCAAATGAGCTTTTAGGACATTTTGTAGGAGAAAAGGACTTTAAATTTTTTCAAAAAGCAGGTGGAAGTGCGAAAACTAGCGTTAGGACTATGTTTATGGCTAAGGCTTACACGCATAAAAATTTAAGCGTATTTCAATTTAGGGCTAATGGCTTTTTAAGAGCGCAAATAAGACTAAGTGTGGCTAGCGTTATGGCGGTGCTAAGGGGAGAATTAAGCGAAGATAAATTAAAAGAGCAAATCGAAGCTAAAAAATGCCATTACCGCCTTTTAGCCCCAGCAAATGGGCTTTATTTAAGCCGTATTATTTATTAAAAATTTCACATAAAAAACCCTCTTTTGTATCTTTAAAGCGGTAAATTTTTTCCTTACAAGGATAGCTTATCTCATTATATGAGGGAATTTCTTGTGTTTGATTTTGCATTTTTTCTAAAATAATGGGCAATTCTTTTTTAACCATCGCCTTATCGCTCATTCTTAAGCCGTGATCTAGGCTTTTAAGAAGTCGTCCGTCAAGCTCACTTTCATCTTTTATCAAATGCAAAGTCGCATCAAATCCTAAATGTTTGTAAATTTCGTAAAGATTTTGCTTGTCTTTGGAGGGATTAAGCTCATCAATAAGACTATGATAACTTACAAAAATGGTGCGAGGATTTGCCCTTTTTTGAATTTCTAAATGCGTAGGATTTAAAATAGACCTTATAAGATAGCAATCATCGCTAAAATAGTATTTTGAGTTAAGGTTTCTCGTCCAAAGAGTTTTGGTGTAGTATTGATTTTGATTATGTGGGTAGCTATCTATGGCATCGCAGGTTTTGCTTTCGCGTCCTAGTATGAATTTAACCTGCGGTAAAGCCGAGCCTGAATTATCCAAGACAGCATCAACATACCAAGGAGCAATTTTGCTAATGAGTAGAGCCAAATAGCCTCCATAACTTCCCCCAGCGTAAATTTTAGGCAGCTTTAAAATGCTACCCCCCCCCCCCCCCCCGATAATTTGGTCTAAATGCTTAAGAGCATTGATATAATCAATAGCCGACATTATCCCTGCATTTTCATACTCATCTCGTGCTGGCACAGTGCCTAGTGTAAATTCTAGTTGAAAATCTTTTGCCATTATGCCTTGACTTTTAAGCTCTGCTACCCTTTGGATTAATTTTTGTGCGGCAAAGGGTGCGTTTTGCTCATTAATATTTTTTGAGTCCCAAGCTATACTTTCAAAATAGCTCTTAATCCTCTCTACATCTTCTTTTTCAAACACATTTTTAGCACTATATTTAGATTCTGTGGATATTCTTCTATGTATGGCGTGATGATAGACTTGTACGCAGATGACATTGAAATTTTTGGCTATATTTTCTCTTTCAAAATCATAAAATTTGATATTTTTAGTCGCTCCCCAGCCTCCCACCATAAAAACAAGGGCTTTGGGGCTTTTGCTTGTATCGTAACTTATGCGGTATTCAAGTTTGGCTTTTCTTTTAAGATCTAATTCTACATCATCACAAGAGTGGATTAAAAATTTTTGACTTTTTAGCATTATAAGCCTTTCTAAATTTTAGTTAAATAAACGCCACTTTCTAAATGAGGCGTGAGAGCAAACTGATCAAAAAGGGCGAAATTTGTAATAGTGTGCGTTTTTGTGAGTTTGATTAAATTTTCTTTAAGGCTTACAGGATTACAAGAAATGTAAATGATGTGATGATAATTTTGAGCTAATTTTATCACGCTTTCTTCAAGTCCAGCCCTTGGAGGGTCAAGGAGAATATGGGAAAAATGAAAGCTATCTAAATCAATGTCCTTAAGTCTAAAAAACTCCCTCTCTTTTTTTAAAGCTTTGCTTAATTCCTCACTCGAAAGCCTTGCAAAATGGATATTTGTAGCATTATTTAAAGTGCAGTTTTTAAGGGCGTAGGCTATGTTTTTTTTGCTAAGTTCTGTGGCTAAAATTTGCTTAAAAGAAGAGGCTAGGGCGAGGGTAAAATTTCCATACCCGCAATAAAGCTCCAAAAGGTCGTTTTTTTCCTCAGTTGAAATTTGCTTTAAAACCCACTCTATCATCTTTTCATTAATGTAAGTATTAGGCTGTATGAAGCAGTCATTGTCAAATTCATAATGAATCGCCCCTCCTTTAATGTCTAAAATCTGCCTTAAGTTTTCTTTACCAAAAACAAGCTTTTTATCTTTGCTTCTTGCGATGAGATTAAGATTTAAATTTCGAGCTAAATTCGCTAAATTTTCTTTAAGGGTGCTAATGTCTTTATGGTAAAGTAAGGTTACACTAAGTTCTTTTTTACTCGCTAAAAATTCCACTCCAAAAAGCTTATTTTTAAGCGTATTATCATCATTTAGTGCTTTTAAGAGCTTTGGCATTAAAAGACAAATTTTTTCATCAACAAAGTCTAAATTTTCTACGATGTATTTTTTTCTTCCATTAAACATCGCATAAAAAATCACACCATTTTCATCGTGAAAAAAGCTTAATTCAACTCTCGTTCTAAAATGAGAAGTAGGGGAACTAAAAAGCTCAAATTCCCCCTTATAAAAGGGAGCAAAAAATTCTCTTGCAAAATGAGCTTTTTCTTTAAAATTTGTGGGAAAATTCATCAAGTCTTTTTACCGAAAATACGCAATAAAATAAAAATAAGAATTAAGTCCAAAGGTAAAACTATCCATACACTCAAACCCAAAGTTACCGGTAAATAACCCGCAAATAAAGATATAAAACATATGAAAATGGCATAAGGCATTTGCGTTTTAACATGGGCTAAAAGCTCACATTTGCTTGCCATAGATGAAAGTATCGTGGTATCCGAAATGGGTGAGCAGTGATCTCCAAAAATAGCTCCTGTTAATACAGCAGAAATATTGATAACCATATAATGATGTAGTTGAGCATCCATCAATTCATTATGCACCCCCAAGCCTATGGCAAGTGGCACGGTAAGTGGCATTAAAATACCCATTGTTCCATAACTAGTGCCTGTTGATAGAGATACAACGGAAGAAAGTAAAAATACAATCAAAGGCAAAAGATAAAGCGGCAAAGTGTCAGAAAGTAAATCAACTAGATAAATAGAAGTGCCTAAATCTTTAATGACGGAAGATAGGGGCCAAGCACACATTAAAATAATGACCGTAATAATCATCATTCTCCAGCCATAAGTCCAAGTCATTATTCCCTCTTTTAGTGTGAAAATTTTTCTATAAACCCCCATAATGATAGCGACAATACTTGCAAGAAATGCTGCTTGAAATAAGGCTGTAGCTGTATCTGCCGATGAAAAAGTCTCTCTTAAAGCAAGGAGGCTTAGAGGTGCAAGTTCGATTTGAGCTTTTAAATTAGTATCTTCAATATTAGCATAACCGCTAAAATAAAAGCCTACAAAGGAAAAAACGATTAAAATACCAAGAGGAATCGTAGCGTTTGAAGCTTTTAAATCAATGCCTTCTTTAGGTTCTAAAAGCTTGTCTTCAAGATTTTCACTCGCATTTTGTATCGTGCTAAAATCGATGTTTTTAGCGTGTCTTTGAGCTTGTAGCATAGGACCAAATTCTCTTTCTTGTAGTATGGTAAAAAGTACAAAAGCAAGCATAAGAATATTATAAAAGCGATAAGGTAAAGTTTGTATAAAAACTTCAAAGGCGTTAATTTGCTCTCTACTTTGATTAAGAGCGAGAAAGAGCTTATCGTCTATCAAATCATAGCCTTGCTTAATGACAGAAAGTTCAAAGCCTATCCAAGTGGAGATAATGGCAAGCCCAGCAATGGGTGCTGCCGTAGAATCCATAATGAAAGCAAGTTTTTCGCGAGAAATTTTAAATTTATCCGTTAATGGACGCATAATAGGACCAACAATAAAAGAATTAGCATAATCATCAAAAAAGATAAAGCAACCCATAAACCAAGTGGCAAGTTGAGAGCTTTTAGCTTTTTTAGCTTTTTTAGCAAACCAAGTGGCAACAGCCTTTGTTCCACCCATTTTAGTGATTAAAGCTACCATACCACCTATGGTAAGCATTTGTAAGATAATACCAGCATTAGAAGTGTTAGCCAAAGATTCTACTGTTTTTTTGACAAAAATCACAAAGCTATTAACGAGAGCGTAAAAAATATTTTGCTCCACCAAGGCGAGCATAAAGCCACCGCTTAAAGCTCCTATAAATAAAGATAAAATTACATCTTTCGTTATAAAAGCTAAAGTAATAGCAATAATGGGCGGCAAAAGACTAAAAATACCAAAAAACTGAGCATTAAAAGTCGCATCACCAAATAAAAATAAGGGGGTAAAACATAATAACAATATTTTCATTGTATCCTTTCAGTGTGAGTTCCTGCCCAAGTTTGTGTTATAGGCATAAGTTCAATTTTATTTACATTAATATGGGGCGGAAGATGAATAATGGACATTACCACCCTAGCAATATCTTCTGCCGTGATAAATTTAGTATCTTCATAAACGGCATTTGCTTGAGCCTTATCTCCTCTAAAACGCACTTCGCTAAATTCAGTTTTGCAAAGTCCGGGCGCTATGTTTGTAACCTTAATATTTGTTCCTCTTAAATCATTTCTTAACGCCCTAGAAAACTGCCCCACAAAGGCTTTCGTTCCGCAATAAACATTACCGCCAAAATACGCCACATTTTCAGCTATGGAGCCAAGATTAAAAATATAAGCATTTTCTTGCCTTCTTAAAAGCGGTATAACAGCTCTTGCTACATATAAAAAGCCCTTGACATTAGTATCGACCATAGCGTCAATGTCATCAAGGCTTAATTTATCAAATTCCTCAAGTCCTAAGGCTAGTCCGGCATTATTAAAAAGCACGGAAATGTTTTGAAATTCGCTAGGTAGAGTAGCCACAGCTTCAAAAAGTTCTTTTTTCTTTCTTACATCAAGATTAAGCGTGTAAATTTGTTCTTTATAAAGCTCTTTAAGCTTGTCTAATCTTTCCTTGCGTCTTGCTAGAGCAACGACCTTAAAGTCCTCATTGATAAAGGCTTTCACACAAGCCTCTCCAAAACCAGAACTCGCACCCGTGATAAAAGCGACTTTTTTCATTCTAATCTTTCTCCATAAAATAAATTTTCATTTTCCTTAAGCCCTAAGCTTCTAAGGTAAATGGCGTTTTCTTCTTTATCTGCCATTAAAGCAAAATCAAGCGCATTAAAGCCTAAATCATCAACAGTAAAAATGTCCGCCTTTTTTTCTACCAAAAGCTTTAACATAGCGACATTAGAAAAACTAGCCGCGTGCATAAAGACATTTTTAGAAGTATGCTCTAAGGCACAAAGCGTGATGAAATAGGGCGTTGTATTGTTAGCATTAAGGGCTAATTTTTCGTTATTATTGATATATTTGGCATTGACATTTGCACCCTTTTCTATGAGAAGTTTAGCGACTTCATCTTGATGAAATTCTAAGGCGTAAAAGAGTGAAGTTTTGCCAAAAGCGTTGGCGTGATTGACATTTGCACCCTTTTGGATTAAAAATTCTACATTTTGCTTATTTTCTAAAGCGTAAAAAATGGCACTTTCATAGCCTTCATTTAAATCAAGTCCAAATTTTAAAAGCATATTAATAATTTTAACATCTCTAGCATTTAAGAGGGCTGACCTTAAGGCGAGATTAAGCTCGGCAAGAGAAGGGCTATTTGCCATAATATATTGCTCTAAATGCACTTCGTCATAATTTTTATTTGCCATCATTTTAGCAAGAGTGCTGATATCTTTATGAATTTTACTCTCTCCAACAGCCCAGTTTAAAAACTCATTTAAGGCATTGCTTGTGAAATAAATATTACTTCCTTTATCAAATTTAAAATTTCTTTCAAAATAAGCTTCCAAAGGTGCGATAGCTGCGTTATATTCTTTCCAAAATTCTCTATAAAGTCTAAAATTTCCTATACTTTGATACGCCCAGTAGCGAAAATATGCCTTTAAAGCATTATTCCTCTCTTCCGTATCCTTTGCGTCTGCGAGTTTTTTTTGGTAGGTTTGGGGACTTAGGGCGATTTCTAAAAGCAAATATTGAAATTCTTTCAATTTATCAAAATAGCTAAGTCCTGAGCAAATGCTATTGTTTCCACGAATTTGATTAGAAAGCTCATAAAGCTTTTGTGTTATAGCTTGATTTTTAAGAGAAAATTCACAAGTTTGAAGATTGTCAAGCAATTCTTTTTGATTTAAATCAATTTTTTGATTAAAAATTTTTGCCTTATTTTCTATAACAAATTCGCAATTTGCCAAGCCAAAACTTAGCAAAATTACACTTAAAAAAATTAAAATTCTCATTTTAACCCTTACAAAAGCTAGAGTTTTAGTCCTCTAGCTTGAAATTTTGTATCTCATTAAAATTAAGATATTTGTAAATATTTGCCTTATTTGCGTCATTGAGTTTATCTTTGACGATTTGCAAATATTCTTCTTTACTAGGAATTTTACCTAAAATTGCACACACAGCTGCAAGTTCCGCACTACCAAGATACACCTTAGCACCCATTCCCATTCTATTGTCAAAATTTCTTGTTGAAGTGGAGAAAACGACAGCACCATCATTAACCCTAGCTTGATTTCCCATACATAAGGAACAGCCCGGCACCTCTATCCTAGCACCTGCCGCACCAAAGATACTATAATAACCCTCGTTAATTAGTTGAGCCTTATCCATTTTAGTCGGTGGCACAACCCAAAGGCGTGTTTTAAGCATACCCTTATCTTTTAAAATTTCACCCAAAGCTCTATAATGCCCTATATTTGTCATACAAGAGCCAACAAAAACTTCATCGATATTTTGTGGGCGTTTAGGATCTTGCAAAATTTCGCTCAAGGTCGCTACATCATCAGGGTCATTAGGACACGCCAAAATAGGCTCTTTAATCTCATTTAAATCGATTTCAAGCACATAGGCGTATTTGGCATTTTTATCAGCTCTTAAGAGGGTAGGATTTTCTAGCCACTCTTTCATTTTTTCCGCTCTTCTTTTAAGTGTGGCTTGATTTTCATATCCAGCTTTAATCATTGCTTCTATAAGGCTTATGTTAGATTTTATATATTCGCTCACGCTTGCTTCATTTAAATCCACACAGCAAGCCGCCGCACTTCTTTCAGCTGAAGCGTCGCTTAATTCAAAGGCTTGCTCGACTTTTAAATCTGGTAAGCCTTCAATTTCTAAAATTTTACCGGCAAAAATGTTCTTTTTATTTTGCTTTTCTACGCTTAATTTTCCGTCCTTAATCGCATAATAGGGGATAGCATTAACTAAATCTCTTAGGGTAACTCCTGGTTGTAACTCTCCACGAAAGCGCACCAAAACACTTTCAGGCACATTTAAAGGCATAGCGCCCGTTACCGCTGCAAAGGCTACAAGCCCACTTCCAGCTGGGAAAGAAATGCCAATAGGAAAACGCGTATGCGAGTCTCCGCCTGTTCCCACGCTATCAGGTAAAACAAAGCGGTTAAGCCACGAGTGAATGACGCCGTCTCCAGGCTTTAAGCTCACACCTCCACGACTTGTGATGAAATTTGGTAGGGTTTTGTGGAGCTTAGAATCGCTTATTTTAGGATAAGCTGCTGTATGGCAAAAGCTTTGCATTACAAAATCCGCATTAAAGCCAAGACTAGCAAGCTCTTTTATCTCATCTCTTGTCATCGGTCCTGTGGTATCTTGAGAGCCAACTGTGAGTGTGCTAGGCTCGATATACATCCCCGGACGCACACCCTCAACTCCACAAGCGCGTCCTAGCATTTTTTGTGCTAGGGTATAACCGCCCTCACTCGCTTTTGGTTGCTCTGGCTTTGTAAAGATATTTTCATTTTCAAGCTTTAAAAATTCTCTCGCCTTAGCACAAAGCCCACGCCCTATGATAAGAGGGATTCTTCCACCTGCTCTTACTTCATCGATGATGGTATTTGGGCTTAGTTTAAATTCACTAATTGTAGTGCCATTTTTAATAATTTTACCCTCGTAAGTGTGAATTTCAAACTCATCTCCCATTTCAAGCCCACTTACATCGCAAACGATAGGTAAAGCCCCGCTATCTTGAGCGGTATTAAAGAAAATCGGTGCTATGGTCGAACCTATAACGATACTTCCGCTATGTTTATTTGGCACTCCTTTAATCTCTTTTCCCAAGTGCCATTGTATGGAATTTATGGCAGATTTTCTGCTTGAGCCTGTGCCGACAACATCGCCGACATAAACGACTTCGCGTCCGCTTTTTTTCAATTCTTTAATTTTTTCTAGTGAGCCAGCTTGACGCACCTTAAGCATAGCATTAGCGTGGAGTGGGATATCGCTTCTTGTAAAAGCATCGCCAGCAGGGCTTAAGTCATCCGTATTAGTTTCGCCCGGCACTTTAAAAACGATACATTTTATCACTTCAGGTAGCTTTTCTTTTTTGACAAACCACTCAGCATTTGCCCAGCTTTGTAAAATTTCTTTTGCATAAACATTTGTTTTGCTAAGTTCTGCTATGGTATAAAAATCATCGTGTATAAAAATGATATTTTTAAGCACATCAGCGGCGTCTTTGGCTAGGCTTTCATCTTTTAAAGTTTCGATTAAAACTTTGACATTATAGCCTCCAAGCATAGTTTCAAGCATTTTTAAAGCGCGTTTTTTATCTATTTTGGGTGGATTAATTTGCCCTTTTAAAATTTGGTCTAAAAATTCACATTTAACTAAAGCCGCGTCATCAACGCCCGGATTAACCCTTTCTTCTAAAAGTGTTGCTAATACTTCATCATCGCTTGTTTTAAGTAGCTCACAAAGTGCCTTAGTTTGCTCCACGCTCAAAGCTAGAGGCGGAATGCCCAAAGCCGCTCTTTCTTTAACCAACTCATTGTATTCTTCTATGAAAGACATCGTTTCTCCTTATAATTTTGGTTATAATTTTAGCCTTTGTAAGGATAAAAGATGTTTAAATTTTATTATAAATCGCCTTTTTGTTACTTATTGATACAAAGCGAAGGGGAATTTTTACAAAGTGTAAAATTTTGTCAGCAAAAAGGAAGCGAAGAAGATATGTGTGCCTTATTAAGAGAGGTCAAAAGGGAGTTGGATTTTTACTTTTCTGGGCGTTTAAGGAATTTTAGTGTCCCTTTAAAATTTAGTGCTGGTGCATTTGAAACTAAGGTCTATGAAGCCTTAAGGCAAATTCCTTATGGCACGACAAAAACTTACAAAGAGGTAGCCGAGCTTATAGCGCACCCAAAAGCCTTTCGTGCAGTGGGTAATGCTAATGCTAAAAATGTTCTTCCCATTTTTATCCCTTGTCATAGAGTGGTCGCAAGTTGTGGGCTAGGCGGATATAGCGGAGGACTTGAGATGAAAAAATTTTTACTAAAGAGCGAGGGGGTAAAACTATAAACTTAAATCCAAACGCAAGTTGCCATAATTTGACGGCGTAGTATTTGCTTCTTTAAAGGTAGAAACTATGTCTTTTATGACTGAGCTTAGTTTGTTAAAATCTAAATTGAGTTCTCCGTTTTGATAATCCTCTTTGGAAAGCCCTAGAAAATTAAGACTTTTATCTACAAATTGCTCTTTTAAGCTTTCGTAATATTTTTGAAATTTTTCTTTATCAAATTCATTATTTTCATTAAAAAATTCTTTAAAATCTTGCTTTAGCATTTTAAGTTCTTCTTCGCTTAGACTTTCGATGTCAAAATCATTTGCAGCTAATTTTCCAAAGACTTTCAAAGCCTCTTCATCTCTTATTATTAAGTCAAGCAGAGTTAAAGCTCCCTCAGTAGGGTCAAAAGTCCCTCCTCCTATCACATAAGAAGCCAAATCCATAGCTTGTTGCCTCATTTCATTTTTATTTAAAATTTCTTTGTAAATAATCAAACCATCGGTATCTTTATCATTTTTTATAGTTTTATCTAGCTCTAGAGCTAGAGTGGGGGCTGCAAATTTACCTTCATTATAAAGACTTACTTGCGCCTTTTTAAAATCTTCAGGCACTCCATCAGGAGCGGTTGCTATGCCATTTAATTTAATATAAGATTCCACATAACTTAAATTACTTGCTATAATTTTATCTTTACGAAGATGAAAATAGCCGTGAGGGGTAAAACCGCTTCTTGTTTCATCAAGCTCATTTTTATTTAAATAGCCATCCTTATTAGCATCAGCTGCTAAATAGCCCCTTTGATACGCTATATCCCCATACCAAGATGAAACGAATTTTTCCACATCGCCACCTAGTATATAAGAGCCATCTTTTCTTTGGTAGAAATCAGCACCGCCAAATGTATTTTTAAGCTTTTCTATGCTTTGGGTGCTTAAGGCACTATTTGTGATATTTTGCGTGATAGGGTCTCTAAAATAGACATTTATCATATCACTTTGTGCATTTTTTACCTTTTCATCGAGCTCTAAAGGCTTTAAATTTTCATCTATAGCCTTTAAACTTTCCTTGCTTTGTTCTTCTAAGTCGGCTTTTAAGCCCTTATAGACCATAGAATTAAGCGGAAAATAAAATTTAGTCGATGAAAAATCTAAAGCCATAATTCACTCCTTAACCTTCTGGGTAGGTATCAATACCATAATAAGTCAAGCAAGCCCACTGGGCGATGATTTTTTGACTTTCTGTCCCGTTGGCTTTAGTGTTTAAGCAAAGTCTGTAATTTTGCAAATTTTGAGCCGGAGTAAGATAAGGATTCCCCCAGGCAAACGCTGAACTAGCACCGAAAATAGCTAAGGTTACTAATGTGAGAGTGATTTTTCTCATTGGCAAACCCTTTTAATTCAAATTTTAACCCTAGAGTTAAGATTCATATCGGCTAAAGATAAAAAAACTTTATAGTTTAAAATATTTTAAAACAGACTTGGATTTTGATTTTCTTTATTTTGAAATTCTTGCTCAAAATTATCGTAATTTTCAAAAATCAAGCAGTATTTAAAATCTTTCATTTTTTTTAAATCTTTTAGTTCGTTATAAGAAAAGTCGCAAAAAAGCGAATTTTGCAAGGCGGTTTTAAAGCCTTTAACGCCTTGTAATTTTTCTTGCCAAAAGTTAAAATTCGTCTCATCAAAAGCGATGATAAAGGCTTTCCTCGCCTTTCCAAATTCGACGATTTCAAAATTATCATTGATAAAATAAATTTGGTAGCACTCGAGCTTTTTTAAATCAAATGTTATTTTTCGCTCATTTTTTTCTAAAAAATTTAACCACTTTACTAAAAAATTAACATAAAATGGGGCAAGGGGTAGATTTTTATATAATTTTTCTTTATAAATGAAAGTGCTAAAAAATAAAGAAGCATTTTCTTTAAGCTCAAAAGAATCCTCGCAAAGTTTTTCATAACTCGCACAAAATTTCAAAAGATAAGCCTCATCATCAAAGCAAAAAAAGCTATCATTTTTAGCGTTTTGGATAAGCTCAAAATCCAAAAAAGCGTTTGCGTTTAGATGATTGATATTAAAAATTTTGGCAAATTCTAGTTCTATTTTGTCGCAAAGGATAAATTTTAAATTTTTTTCCTCGCTTAGAAATCGCGATAATCTCAAAAGTGCTTTTTGTAAGTCATCAGACAAAAGATAGAAAACATCTTTATCCTCGACTTTGATTTCCTTTTCGCTTACAACGACAAAAGCCCCTTTTTTTACCGCCTCTTTTAATTCATCTTTATCGTTTGAAAAAAAAGCATATGAGGGCTTGAGAGCTTTTAAGCTGAGTGCAAACCCCCCAACGCTTAACATACTGCCTTCATTTAGCACTTTAGCGTTTAAAAGCTCACTTAAATTTGAAATTTTCATCAGCCTATTAAAGAGCCGTTTTCTACGAGGCTTTGTGGGCTGATTAGCACGAGTTTATCTCCACTTTTCGCTGAAAGTATCATCCCATCACTTTCATAACCAAAAATTTTTGCTTTTTTAAGATTGCTTATGAGGCAAACTTGTTTGCCTATTAGCTCTTTTGGTTGATAGAATTTGGCTATCCCTGAAAGCACTTGCCTTGTTTCGCCATTTTCAAGCTCAAGTATGAATTTTAAAAGTTTTTCACTTCCTTCAATTTTTTCGCATTCTTTTACTAAGGCTACCTTAAGCTCGATTTTAGCAAAATCTTCTATCTTAATTTTAGGCATTACTTGCTTTTCCTCTTCTTTTTTTGGAGAAGTTAAAAGCGCTTTTTCTACCTTTGGAAATAACGCCTCACAAGCACTTGCTTTAAAATTTAAAAGCTCGTTTTGCTGGATAAGCTTTTGATAAATTTGTGGATTAATCTCGTAATTTAAAGCTTTAGCAACCTTTTGTGTGCTTTTTGGTAGGGTAGGGTGTAAAAGCACACTCACCTTAGCTAAAATATTAGCACATAAGGAAACTAGGGCATTTGCCTTGCTTGTTTCATTGTTTTTTATCAAATTCCAAGGCTCATATTTGCTTATGCTTAAATTTGCTACACTCAAAGCCTTAAAAAGCTCTTCTAAATAGCGATTGAATTGAAAATTTTCTATGAATTCTAGGGCATTTTGAAGATGTAAATTTGCTTCCTTTAACTCTGCTTTATAAAAATTTAAAACTTCATCTTGCAAAATATTGCCATTTGAGTATTTAAGACTCATTCCTATAATGCGGTTTAATAAATTTCCAAATTCATTACTAAGCTCGGCATTAATGCGGTTTATAAGCATTGTTTCGCTAAAGTCCCCATCATTTCCAAAAGGCACTTCTCTTAATAAAAAATAACGAAAAGCCTCCAAACCATAGGCATCGGCGATGATTTTTGGATAGAGGGCATTACCTTTTGACTTGCTCATTTTTTCTCCGTCCCTAGTCCACCAGCCGTGTGCGGCGATGTGTTTTGGTAAAGGTAAATCAGCGCTCATTAAAAAAGCAGGAAAATAAATCGCGTGAAAACGCAAGATATCTTTACCCACTAAATGCACAAAAGCGGGTAAAAAGCCTAAATTTTCGCTTTTTTCATCAAGTTCTAGTGAGCTAATGTAAATAAACAAAGCATCAAGCCATACATAAATGATATGCTTATCATCGTTTAAATTTGACGGAATTTTAATCCCCCACTCAAAGCTTGTGCGTGTAATGGAGAGGTCTTTAAGCCCATTTTCTATAAAATTGACAAGTTCTGCCTTTTTATTTTTAGGCACTATGGGTTCGCTTTCATACCATTTTAAAATATTTTTTTCATATTTTGAAAGCCTGAAGAAATAGCTTTCTTCCTTCAAAAGTTTCGTTTCTTTTCCGCAATCAGGACAACCGCATTGCGAGATGAGTTGAGACTGCGTAAAAAAACTTTCGCAAGAAACGCAGTAATATCCTTCATATTCACCCTTATAAATGTCGCCTTTTTCCCACATTTTCAAAAAAATTTGTTTGACAAATTTAATATGCCTTTCATCTGTGGTGCGTGCGTAAATATCATAGCTTATCTCAAATTCGTCCCAGAGTTTTTTAAAATCAAGACTGATTTTATCGGCGTATTCTTTAGGGCTGTGATTTTTATTTTTAGCGGCTTGTTCGATTTTTTGTCCGTGTTCATCGGTGCCTGTTAAAAAAAGCGTTTTATGTCCGCTAAGTCTATAAAAGCGTGCTAAAGTATCGGCAATAATGGTCGTATAAGCGTGTCCTAAATGAGGGACATCATTGACATAATAAATCGGTGTGGTAATATAACGCATTTTACTCCTTTAAAATTCAAATCCGCCTTCGGTTTTACCCTTAGACATACTATTATAAACGGCATCTACATAGTTTTTTCGCGTAGTGCAACTAAAAATTTCTTCACACTTATAGCAGGAATTTAGTCCTCTATCATTTTGACATTTTTGCAAAATGTCTTTTTTGAACCTCATATCTTCTTCAAATTGATCAGCCATTGTATGCCTTTAAAAGCTTATTGATTTCATACTCGCTACCGAAAAAACAAGGGCTAGTAGCGTGAATTTGATGAAATTCAAGCTCAAGCAAAGAGGCGTTTTGTCCGTTTGTAGTCGCTCCTCCAGCTTTTTCTATGATGAAAGCAAGGGGGAAAATTTCAAAGAAGGCTCTTAATTTTCCATTTGGAGCATCTTTTGTGGCAGGGTAGCTAAAAAGCCCTCCGCCTTTTAATAAAATTTGATGAATATCACTTACCATAGCCCCACTATATCTTAGTCTATAACCCTCTTCAAAAAGGCTTTTAATAAAAGCAGCGTGTTTTTCTTCCCAAAATTTTTGTGTGCCACCTGTGGCGTTTATCTTACCTTTTTCAGCCATTTTAAGCTCTTTGACAAAGTCAAATTTACCCCCCTCATTTAAACGATACAATTTGACTTCCTCACCCTCGCAGCAAACAAGCTCAAGTCTCGCTCCATAAACGCTATAAAGTGCCACTTTTAAATTTTTAGCCGAAACTTTTTCTTCGTAAATGGCAAAAATAGAACCTATGGCAAAATTAACATCCATTAAAGAAGAGCCATCAAGTGGGTCGTAAGCAACGATAAATTTGCCATTTTCATTGAGGTGAAGTGTTTCTTCTTTTTCTTCGCTAATGAGCGCCTTTAAGCTTTTGCTTGTGCTTAAGCGTTTTGTGATGATTTCATCGCTTAAAACATCAAATTTAAGCTGAGTGTCGCCGCTTGAGTTTTTTTCCTCGCTATATGTGGTGTCTGGAAATTTAAGCTCGTTTGAAATTTCTATCACGGCTTCTTGTATGAGTTTAACGAGTTCTTGCATCAAATTCTCCTTTTAAGGCATTATTAAGTATGAAGGAAGCGATTTGCTCTAGGTCATTTAAATCAAGCCATACAAGATTTTCATACGAAATTTTTTCATAGCTTGCTATGGCGTTTGAAAAGCTAAAATAGCTCGTATCAATCTCTTTACAAAAAACGCTAATTCTAGGTAAATCAAGCTCTTTAAGTCCCTCAATGAGACACAAATCAAATTCCACAAGCTTTAAGGCTTCGAAAATATCCCTTTTTTTGTGAGAGAAAAGGATCGTTTTTGTTGGGCTTAAGATGATGGTCTCAGCACCACTTTGAAAGAATTTAAAGCTATCTTTGCCCTCTTTATCAAAATTTGTTTTATCGGCTGGATCGTGCTTAATAACAAGAACCTTTAAGCCTTTTTGCATAAAGTGCCGTGTTAATTTTTCTATAAGCGTAGTTTTACCAGAATTTGACGGACCACTAAAAGCCATAATGAGTTGCTTCATACATACTTCTTTAAAAATTTTACAAAATTATATCTTTTTAAAGCAAAAAATTTATAATAATGAGATTTTTTTAAAGGATAAATTGATGAAAAATATAATTTTAATTTTTGCTTTGTTTTTAACTTCTTGCGTAAGTAAAAATGAGGTGCAAAAAGATGTCGATTTAAAAACGCAAACATTAATGTTCGCACAAAAACATAAAATTAGCATTGATGAATTAAATATTGTAGCGACCTTGAGTTATCTTAATCCCACCTTAGATGAGGAGAGCGAAAGGGATATTTTTATTTTGTCTTTCACGCCCCATTTGTTAGAATTTCATAGTTTAAAAGTTTTTATTAATCATAGAGAGGCACAAGTTGAGGCACTTAAAACAAATGATGAGCTTTTGAAATATCTTATTAATAATAGCTATACGAAATATTTTAAGGTTTATTTACCTAGCTTTAAAAAAGAAAATTTTCTTAAAGCTAGGGTTTGTTCGCTAGAGTTTGCGTGTTTTGAATTAGATTTTCAAAGATATCCGAAATCTTTATATTATCGTTCAGAAGATGTCGATACGCAATATAATTAGCCAAAACTTTTTTCCCATAAATTCGCGTTTCTTGGTAAGGCACAAGCTCCATCGATAAAAAAGGCTCAAATTTCCCTTCTTTAAACATATCGTTTCTTTTTAAAAGTCTGCTTGTGAAACCTATGCCTGCATTATAGGCGTAAAAAACATAAAGCGGTGAATTAAGATGTTTTTCCAAATAATTAAGATGATGATTGGCAAATAAATAAGCAATTTCTGGCTTAAACATAAAATCTTGGTCAAAATTTGCAATTTTAAGCTCCTTATGACCGATGTGATTTGCTAAAAATGGCATAAATTGCATAACGCCGAGTGCGTAAGAAGTCGAAATCGCCGTAGGGATAAAGCGACTTTCTTGTCTGGCTATGGCTAAAATAAGGGCTTGTCTTTTTGCTTCATAATCTTTTATGTATTCATAATAAGGCATAATAAAATAGTTTTTTTTGTCGCTTTTTTCTTTGATTAAAGCGTAAATAGGCAAGGTGCTTTCTGTTTTAAAATGCTTTTCTAGCTTTTTTAGCTCATTTGAGTTGGCATCTCTTATCTTTCTAGCAAGATTTTGCCAAGCAAAAGGATCGCTCATATCAAAATCGCTTTTTTTCTTAGGAGCTTTCAATACTTTAAGCTCGATAAAAGGTGCGTTAGTAAGCTCTCTGGCATAAAGGCTATAAATGTTTAAAGATTGACTTTTGGCTAGTTCTTTTAGATGCTTTTCATCTTTTTTAATAAGCCACAGCCAAAAAAGAGCATTGTCTTTATTTGCCTTCACTTTAAAGCTTTCGTAAGCATTTTTAAAAAATTCATAAGCCAAATCTTCTTCTTCAAAAATAAGCGCATTAACTCCTAGATAAAAAGCACTATCTTCACTTACAAGGGTAGCATTGACATCTAAAAGCGACTCGGCGAATTTGTCATTTTCTTTTTTGATGATGATATTTTGTGCGAAATTTTTAAAATTTTCGTGCGTGGCAAGTTTATTAACAAATTTTTCATTGAGATTCAAATCCGCTTTTTTAGAATAATTAAAATATTTAAAAAAGGCATTTGTGTCTTCATTTTTAATAATATAACTCATAGGATTTTTTTCATTAAAGGCAAGAAGTAATGTGTTAAAATTTGGTAAATTTTTTGCAAGGATTTGCCTTGTATCTGGCGTAAGAGAGGCGATGAAAGCAAGGGAATTTAAACGCACACTTTGACAGCTAGTATTTGCATCTAGTATATTTTCTTTTGTGTAGGTGTAGCATTTTGCATATTTTGAATTAACATAAGGTTTTATAGGAGCGAGTTTATCAAGCTCCTTTTTTAAAGAACCGACATAGCGAAAAATGTGAGTATGCAAATTTTTCGCCTCTTTTTTATCTAGAGCATCATTTTGCAAAAGTCTATAAATATAATAATCTTTAGCTATGGAATTTTCATATTTTTTAAGGGTTTCTAGCTCGTAGGGAGCAGCCTTTAAAAAACACAATGTGAAGATGAGTAAAATAAGCTTTTTCATCACATAAATCCTACAATTAAATTGCCTAAAAGACTATTAGCAAACCGTAATGCTAAAATAATAATTAAAGGTGCGAGGTCTATACTTCCTATACGCGTTGGAATTTTGCTTACTAAACGATAGGCAGGAGCGCTAAGTTTGTATAAAATTTGCACGATGGGATTATAAGGGTCTGGGTTGACCCAGCCAAGTAAAGCACTAATCACAATCACCCAAGTGTAAATATTAATTAAAAATTGCAAAAGTTGTATGAAACTAATGATTAAAAAATCCATTTTAAGTCTTTCTAGCAAGTTCTTTTATGAAGGGTTTAAGATGAGGATAAAGCTCATTAAGCTCGGGTCCGTGTGTGCTACCCGTTAGCACTATCCTTAAAGGCATAAAAAAATTTTTGCCTTTTAAATCACTTAGTTTTATTAATTCTTGTTTAAATTCCTCATAGCTCTCTTTTAGCTCACATTTTTCTAAAGCTTCTTTTAAAATAAGGCTTTCTTTCTCAAATTCCTTATAATCTTTTGGACCAAAAATAGCATTTAATTTTTCCTTAAGCTCGACTAAGGTGCTAGCCTCTTGAGTATAAAATTTCGCCAAAGGGGCTAAATTTTTATCCGTTTTTAAAAGAGCATTTAAGCTTGTATCGTCAAGTTTTTTAATATGTTCTCTATTAAGTTGCAAGAGCTTTTTTAAATCAAATCTCGCTGGAGCTTTAGAAAGCTTAGTTAAATCAAACCACAAAATCGCCTCATCAAGAGTAAAAATTTCACAAGGCGTTTTATTGCCAAGTAATAATAAATAATTTGCCACCGCACTCGGTAAAATTCCGCTTTCTAAAAGCCATTTTACGCTAGAGTGTGCTTCTCTTTTACTCATTTTTTGTCCCTCTTCATTAAGGATAATGGGCAAATGCGCGTAAGTCATAGGCTTTTCATAATTTAAACTCGCACGGATATGCTCTTGTTTGGGAGTGTTAGAAACATGGTCTTCGCCTCTTATAATGCAAGAAACCCCCTCAAGCATATCATCAACCGCACAAGCAAAATTATAAGTGGGAGTTTTATCCGCTCTCATAATGACAAAACTATCGATATTTTCAGGCTCAAAGCAAAGCTCCCCTTTGATAAAATCTTTAAATTTCATCGCTTTTTCTGGCTTTTTAAGGCGTATAACAAAGGGCTTTTCGTTTTCTAAAACATCGCTATCTTGCAAATTTTCACAAGTTCCATCATAGCGGTAAGGTTTATTTTGTGCCTTAGCAGCTTCTTTTTTAGCGTTTAATTCTTCTTCCGTGCAAAAACAAGCAAAAGCCCTTTTTTCACTCACTAGTTTTAAAGCCATTTGTCTGTGAAATTTCAAATTTTCACTTTGCACATAATAATGCTGCCACGAAATGCCAAAAAGTTTTAAAATTTCCTTAATTTCCTCTTCTTTCCCTGCGATATTTCTAGCCTTATCTGTATCTTCTATGCGTAAGATAAAGTCCGTTTTCTCTTGCTTAGAGCAAATGTAATTAATCAAAGCCGCCCTTAAATTCCCTATGTGCATATCTCCAGTAGGAGAGGGTGCGAAACGATACATTTTATAACCTTATTGTGTATTTTGAGTGGGGATTATAGCAAAAAAGTTTATATGGATATTTAATTTTAGCTTGTTATAATTCGCATTTTATTTTGGAGGGCTTAATGATATTTTTGATTTTTTCTTTTGGTGTAACTTTAATCTTTGGCTTGGCAAATATTTATATTTACAAAAGATTAGTGCTAAAATTCATCACGCTTAAATATTTAAGGCGACTTTTTGCCTTGATACTTTTCGCTCTTTTTTTAGCGCAAGGCTTTTTTATGGTTTTTCGCTCAAGCGAGTATTTAAATGACGCTTGGTATAGCTTTTTTGCTTCTTTGTATGCGCCGACTTATTGCTTTTTCTTTGTAACTTTACTTTTGGATTTTTTAAGATTTATGTTGGCACTTTTGGGTAAAAGTTTTATGAAAATTGCCTCTTTTCTTAAAGTGAGTTTTGAAATTTTTGTGCTTTTATTTGGAGCTTTCATAACTTATTTTAGCATTTATAGTGCGATTAAGGTGCCTGAATTTAGTGAGGTTGATATTAAAATTTCTCATTTAGAAAAAGAACTTAAAATTGCTATGCTAACAGATATCCATTTAGGAAAAAATTTGCACGAAAAATTCCTAAGTGAGATTATAGAAAAGGTTAATAGTAAAAATGTCGATATGGTCGTTATTGTGGGTGATTTAGTCGATGCAAAGCCTGAAACTTTAAAGCCCTACATCTCAAAACTTAACGATTTAAAATCGACCTATGGCACTTTTTATGCTTTGGGAAATCACGAATATTATCACGGGATTAACGAAGTTTTAGAGCTTTTAAAAGGTCAAACTAATATGAAAATTTTAGTTAATGAGGGACTTGATTTGGGTTTTATGAATATTGCTGGAGTAGGGGACTTAGCTGGACTTAGAAAGGGCATTTTAGCACCTGATTTAGCAAGAGCTAAGGTGGATTTAAATTTAAGCAAACCAAGTATTTTGCTCGCTCATCAGCCTAAAACCACACAGCTTTATGATGTGAGTGATTTTGATTTGATTTTAAGCGGGCATACGCACGGAGGGCAAATTTTTCCTTTCGCACTTTTGGTAAAGCTTCAACAAGGCTTTGTTTCGGGTCTTTATCCTTTGAGTGAAAAGACGCAGCTTTTTGTAAGTCGTGGGGCAGGCTTTTGGGGACCTAGTCTTAGAACCTTTTCTCAAAGTGAGCTTGTCATTTTAAATTTAAGGGGCAATAAATGAGTTTTGATAGAGATAGTTCGAGGATTTTTGGGGTTATAGCGGGTTTTAAATTTTTTAAAGCTTTACAAAAATTTATCAATGAACGCTATGTGAAATATTTTAGCATTGATATGAGCGAATTTAAACAACCAAGCGAATATGAAAGCCTAAACGCACTTTTCACAAGAAAGCTAGAAAAGCCAAGAAATTTAGAAGATGATTTTATCTCACCTAGCGATGGAAGCATTTTGCAAAGTGGAGAGACTTTTTTGGCTGAAAATGAGCTTTTTGCTTTTAGTATTAAGGGACGAACTTATAGCGTGGAGGAGCTTTTAAGAGATAATTATGAAAAAGAGGAGTTAGAAAATGGACTTAATTATACAAATATCTACCTTTCTCCAAAAGATTATCATCGCTATCACGCACCTTGCGATATGCAAATTTTAAGTCTTAGTTATACAGGTGGTGCCCTTTTTAGCGTCAATGAAAAACATTTGTTAAAAATAGCAAATCTTTACACCCAAAATGAAAGGGTGAGTTTAAAATGTAAAAATGTGGAAAAAAATTTCATCTTTTGGCTTGTTTTTGTTGGAGCACAAAATGTCGGCAAAATGCGTTTTAAATTTGATAAAAGTGTGCAAACAAATATGAAATTCGCACATAATTTCACGCGAAAATATGATAATTTAAGTATCAAAAAAGGCGAAGAGCTTGGGAATTTTGAGTTAGGTTCCACCATAGTCGTTTTGTCGCAAAAAGGATATTTAAATTTTGAGTCAAAAGTAAAGATTAAATTTGGAGAAAAGCTTGCAACTTTTCTTTGAAGAAAAGTTGCCTTTTTCTCTATTAATAAAACTAAAAAAAAGTTTAAACTTGCTCTTGCATTTTTTCGAAATTTTATTATACTTTGAAGAAATATTAGGAAAAAGGATAAAAGATGCATATTACCTATACTCTAACAGATGAATCGCCAGCCCTTGCAACTTACTCGTTTTTACCTATAGTCAAAGCTTTTTTAAGTAAGGCTAATATAAGAGTAGTAAGCTCTGATATTTCTTTATCTGGTAGGATTATAGCCGAATTTAGCGAAAGCTTAAAGGAAGAGCAAAAGTGTGAAAATGCTCTAGCAAATTTGGGCGAATTAGTCAAAAAAGTGGACGCAAATCTTATTAAAACTCCAAACATTTCCGCTTCTATCCCCCAGCTTAAAGCGGCGATTGAAGAATTGCAAAAAAAGGGGTATATGTTACCAAATTACCCAGATGAGCCAAAAAATGATGAAGAATTTCAAATTAAGTCAAAATACCAAAAAATTCTTGGCTCTGCTGTAAATCCTGTTTTGCGTCAGGGTAATTCAGACCGCCGCTGCACTAAGGCTGTGAAAGATTATGCAAAGCATAATCCTTACCGTGTTATCCCATTTGATCCAAAGTCAAAAAGTAGAGTTTCTTATATGAAAGATGGTGATTTTTTCTCCAATGAAAAAGCGATTTTAATCAAAGATGATTGTTTGGCTCATATTGAATTTATTAGCGAAAATGGCACAAAAACGATTTTAAAAGAAAATTTAAAGCTTGAGAAAAACGAGCTTTTGGACGCAACTTTCATGAGTGTAGAAAAATTAATGCGTTTTTATGAAGAGCAAATTAAGCTTTGCAAAGATGAAAATCTGCTTTTTTCTTTACACTTAAAAGCTACGATGATGAAGGTAAGTGATCCTATTATTTTTGGTTATGCTGTGAGGGCTTATTTTAAAGAGCTTTTTGAGGAATTTGGCGAGGAATTTGAAAAATTAAGTATCAATGCAAACAATGGCTTAAATGAGCTTTTAAACAAAGTGGAAAATTCAAGTCAAAAGGATGCTATTCTTAAGAAATATCACGAAATTTTAGATAAAAGTGCGGATATTTCTATGGTAAATTCAGACAAGGGCATTACAAATTTACATATCCCAAGTGATGTTATAGTCGATGCTTCTATGCCTGCTATGCTTAAAAATGGTGCAAAGCTTTGGGATAAAGAGGGTAAAGAAAGAGATGCTAATGCCTTAATCCCCGATAAGACTTATGCGACTATTTATGAAGCGGTGATTGAAGATTTGCATAAAAATGGCACTTTAAATCCTGCAAAACTTGGTAGCGTTTCAAATGTCGGTTTAATGGCTAAAAAAGCGCAAGAATATGGCTCACACGATAAAACTTTCATCGCACCAGAAAATGGCACGATGAGAATTATTGCAAATAGAGAAGTTTTACTTGAACATAAGCTTAATAAAAATGATATTTATAGGGCAAATCAAGCTAAATTTGACGCGATATTAAACTGGATTGACTTAGGAATTCAAAGACAGGAATTAAGTGGCGATGAGGCTATTTTTTGGCTTGATGAAAAGAGGGCTAACGATAAGATAATGATAGAGCTAGTTAAAAATCGTCTCAAAGAAAAGGGTAAAAATATTGAAATTTTGGCACCTTATGAGGCTTGTTTAAAAAATTTAGAGCTTATTCGAGCGGGAAAAAATGCTATTGCCATTACGGGTAATGTTTTAAGAGATTATTTGACTGATTTGTTCCCTATTTTAGAGCTTGGAACAAGTGCTAAAATGCTCTCAATTGTGCCTATGTTAAATGGTGGAGCAATGTTTGAAACAGGAGCAGGGGGGTCAGCACCCAAACAAGTGGAGCAACTTGTCGAGGAAAATCACTTGCGTTGGGATAGTTTGGGAGAATTTTTAGCCTTGCAAGCGAGTTTGGAATTTTATGCACAAAAATGCAAGTCAAACAAGGCTGAAGTTTTAGCTAATTGTTTAGATGAAGCCATTGGTGAGTGGCTTGAAAATAACAAAACGCCTTCGCGTAAGGTCGGTGAGGACGATAATAGAACGAGCCATTTTTATTTGGCGATGTATTGGGCTAATCATCTATCAAGACAAGCCCAAGATGTGGAATTGCAAAGCTTTTTTAAGGATATAGCTTTGGAATTTAGTTCTAATGAAGAGGAAATTAGGGGGCAATTTAATAATGCTCAGGGCGTCAAAGTCGATTTGGGAGGCTATTATAAATTTGACGATACAAAAGCTGAGGCAATTATGCGTCCTAGTGCTTTATTTAACAATATTATTGCAAAGATAGGGCAAAGATGAAAATTACCATCATAGGTGCTGGAAATGTCGGCACAAGCGTTGCTTATGCTTTGATTATGAGAGAATTTGCAAAAGAAATTGTCTTAATCGACATCAATGATGACTTACTTTTAGCAAAGGAACTTGAGCTTTCTCAAAGTATAGCGGCTTTAAATTTGGATATAGAATTAATTTGCACTAAAGAATATTCTCATACGCAAAATTCTCAAATTATTCTTTTTACGGCAGGTTTGGCTAGAAAGGATGGGCAAAGTAGAGATGAGCTTTTGCAAATTAATGCAAATATTATGCTCGATTGCGCTAAAAGAGTTAAGAGGTTTAATGAAGAACCACTTTTTATCATTTTGACAAATCCTGTAGATTTTCTTCTTAATACCCTTTATGAAAGTGGGATTTTTAATGCTAAGAAAATTGTCGCTATGGCTGGAGTTTTGGATAATGCGCGTTTTAAATATGAACTTGCCAAAAAACTTAAAGTAAAAACTTCAAGTGTGGATACAAGACTTATGGGCTTTCATAATGATGATATGGTTTTGTTAAAATCGCATTCAAGCGTAGGTAATCGCAAATTAACAGAACTTTTAAGCGAAGAAGAATTTGAAGATGTGGAAAATGAAGTAAAAACGGGTGGGGCAAAAGTTATCAAACATCTTAAAAATTCGGCTTACTTAGCTCCTGCTAGTGCTTGTCTTAGAATGCTTGAAGCTATGCGTTCTGGGGAATTTTTACCTATGAGTGTGATTTTAAATGGAGAATTTGGGATTAAAAATAAGGCTTTTGGGGTAATGGCTAGACTAGGACTTGAGGGCGTAAGGGAGATTATGTGTCTAACTTTAGCTCAAGAAGAGCAAGAAAAATTAGAAAAATCGCTAATTAAATATCAATACAAAGGAGAATAAATGAATATACATGAGTATCAAGCAAAAGCAATTTTTGTGGAAAATGGCGTTGCTACGCTGAAGGGCAAAGTGGCTTTTAGTGTCGATGAGGCTGTGGCTAATGCCAAAGAATTAGGCGGTAGCGTATGGGCTGTTAAAGCTCAAATTCACGCTGGTGGTCGTGGGCTTGGCGGTGGTGTTAAAATCGCTAAAAGTCTTGATGAGGTGAAAAGCTATGCCGAGCAAATTTTAGGTATGACTTTGGTTACACATCAAACTGGACCTGAGGGGAAACTCGTTCAAAAACTCTATATTGAAAGTGGAGCAAATATTGTTAAGGAATATTATTTGGCGATACTTTTTAACAGAATGGCGGAGCAAATTACCATTATCGCTTCAAGTGAAGGCGGTATGGATATAGAAAAAGTGGCTAAAGAAAGCCCAGAAAAAATCGCTAAAGTTGGTATAGACCCACAAATAGGCTTTAAGCTTTTTCACGCCTTAGAGGTGGCGAAAGTTTTAGGACTTGATAAAGATGAGAGTAAAAAACTTGCCGTAATGATAGAAAAGCTTTATAAGCTTTATATGGATAAAGATATGAATATGCTTGAGATTAATCCTCTCATTAAAACAGCTGAGGGTGATTTTTACGCACTAGATGCAAAATGTAGTTTTGATGATAGTTCTTTATATAGACATAGTGATATAGCGGCACTTAGAGATATTACGGAGGAAAATGACGCTGAGCGTGAGGCGGGAGAATTTGGACTTAGCTATGTCAAGCTTGATGGAGATGTTGCTTGTATGGTTAATGGTGCTGGTCTTGCTATGGCGACTATGGATATTATTAATTATAGCGGTGCAAAGCCTGCAAATTTCTTAGATGTGGGTGGTGGTGCTTCGCCTGAAACCGTGGCTAAAGCTTTTGAGATTATTTTAAGAGATAAAAATGTCAAGGTTATTTTCATTAATATCTTTGGTGGAATTGTGCGTTGTGATAGAATAGCAAATGGAATTTTAGAGGCGACTAAAAATGTCGAAGTTAATGTTCCTATCGTGGTGCGACTCGATGGCACGAATGCGGCAGAGGCAAAAAGTATTTTAGATAATTCAAATCTTAAAAATATTAAAGCAGCGACTAGTCTTAAGGAAGGCGCTGAACTTGTAAAAAGTCTAGTAGGATAAGGAAGAAAAATGAGCATTTTAGTTAATAAAAATACAAAGGTTATCGTTCAAGGTTTCACAGGTAAAGAAGCAACTTTTCACGCCGAGCAGTGTATGACTTATGGCACACAAATAGTCGGCGGAGTAACACCTTTTAAGGGTGGCACAGAGCATTTAGGAAAGCCTGTTTTCAACACTGTCGCGGAGGCTGTTAAGGCTACTGGAGCTGATGTGAGCCTTATTTTCGTGCCAGCTTTTGCAGTGGGAGATAGTGTGATTGAAGCTGCGGATGCGGGCATTAAACTTGCTGTTGTGATTACTGAGCATACGCCCGTTAAAGATATGATGTTTGCTAAACAATATGCAAATAAAAAAGGTATGAAAATCATAGGACCAAATTGTCCGGGCATTATCACTTCGCAGGAGTGCAAATTGGGCATTATGCCGGGCTTTATTTTTAAGAAGGGTTGTGTGGGTTTAATTTCAAAGTCAGGCACACTTACTTACGAAGCTGCTAATCAAGTCGCACAAAGTGGTTATGGAATTTCAACTGCTGTAGGTATAGGCGGAGACCCTATTATAGGACTTGCTTATAAAGAATTACTAAGTGAATTTGAAAAAGATGCTGAAACTAAGGCTATTGTAATGATAGGTGAAATCGGTGGAAGTTTAGAAGTGGAAGCGGCAAAATTTATTAAAGAAAGTATCACTAAACCTGTGGTAGCTTTCATCGCAGGAGCAACTGCTCCTAAGGGTAAAAGAATGGGACACGCAGGTGCTATCGTAGGAAGTAGCGATGAGAGTGCAGCAGCAAAAAAAGAAGCTTTAAAAAGCTATGGAATTCATGTTGTCGATTCTCCAGCTTTAATCGGCGAAGAGATTAAAAAAATACTAGCTTAAAGGATATTTATGAGTATAATCGCTCCAAAAGATACGCCCGTTTGGGTTGATGAGCATAGATGTAAAGCGTGTAATATTTGCGTTAGTTACTGCCCTGCTGGGGTTTTGGCTATGCGTGATGATATTCACGCTGTTTTAGGACAGATGATAGAAGTTGTGCATCCTGAATCCTGTATAGGATGCACAGAATGCGAGACGCATTGTCCTGATTTTGCAATTATGGTAGCAAAAAGAGATGAATTTAAATTTGCTAAGCTTAGCCCAGAAGCCAAAGAAAGAGCTTTAGCGGTGAAAAATAACAAATACAAAAAATTAGCATAGGAAAAGATATGAGAGAAGTTATAGCAACGGGAAATGTTTTAATCGCAAAGGCTGCGATTGATTGCGGGTGTAAATTTTTTGGAGGTTACCCTATTACTCCAAGCTCAGAAATTGCCCACGAGTTAAGTCATATGCTTCCTGCTAATGATGGCACTTTTATCCAAATGGAAGATGAAATTTCGGGCGTGAGTGTTGCCATAGGCGCAGCTATGAGTGGAGTAAAATCAATGACAGCGAGTTCAGGTCCGGGAATTTCCTTAAAGGCTGAGCAAATAGGACTTGCTTTTATCGCGGAAATTCCTTTAGTGATTGTTAATGTTATGAGGGGAGGTCCATCGACAGGTTTGCCAACGCGTGTGGCTCAAGGCGATTTATTTCAAGCTAAAGCCCCTACGCACGGAGACTTTGCAAGTATAGCCATAGCTCCAGCCTCTTTGGAAGAAGCCTACACAGAAACCATTAAAGCTTTCAATTTAGCTGAAAAATATATGACTCCCGTGTTTTTGCTTATGGACGAAACTGTGGGACATATGAACGGAAAAGCGATTTTACCTGACTTAAAAGATATTAAAATCATTAACCGCAAAAAATTTAGCGGTGAGAAAAAGGATTATAAGCCTTATGCGGCAGGGGAAAATGAAGCGGCGGTTTTAAATCCTTTCTTTGAAGGTTATCGTTATCACATTACAGGACTTCATCACGGAGATATAGGCTTTCCTACTGAAGATGGTGCTATTGTGAAGAAGAATATAGAAAGATTGATAGGCAAGATTAAAAATAATAAAGATGATATTTGTGCTTATGAGGAATATATGCTAGATGATGCTGAATTTTTAATTATAGCCTATGGAAGTGTGAGCCGCTCGGCTAAAGAGGCGATTAACCGCTTGAGAGAAGAGGGTATCAAAGTAGGGCTTTTCCGTCCTATTACACTTTATCCTGTGGCGGAGGAGAAAATCGCTGGGGTTGTAGCTCGATTTAAAAAAGTTATGGTAAGTGAGCTAAATATGGGGCAATACCTTGAAGAAATTGAGAGAGTTAGCTCGAGAAAAGACTTCATCTCGCTTCATAGAGCTAATGGACGCCCTATCACACCGAGTGAAATCATCGCTAAAGTAAAGGAGAATTTGTAAAATGGCATTTGATTATGATGAATATCTAAGAGTAGATAAACTCCCAACTCAGTGGTGCTGGGGCTGTGGCGATGGAGTTGTGCTAAAATGCATTATTAGAGCGATTCAAAAATTAGGCTGGAATATGGACGATGTATGTTTGGTTTCAGGTATAGGGTGTAGTGGAAGAATGAGCTCTTATGTAAATTGCAATACTGTGCATACTACACACGGCAGGGCAATCGCTTATGCTACAGGCATAAAACTTGCTAATCCTAGCAAACATGTTATCGTAGTCAGTGGAGATGGCGATACTTTAGCTATCGGTGGAAATCATACTATACACGGTTGCCGTAGAAATATTGATTTAACGCATATTGTGATTAACAATTTTATTTATGGTCTTACAAATTCACAAACCTCCCCTACGACACCAAAAGGCTTTTACACTGTTACCGCACAATTTGGAAATATTGATCCAAATTTTGATGCCTGTGAATTAACTAAGGCAGCAGGAGCTTCCTTTGTAGCAAGAGGCAATGTAATCGAAGCAGCGAAACTTGAAAATTTAATTTATAAGGCTTTAGCACATAAGGGTTATAGCTTTGTCGATGTGTTTTCAAACTGCCATATTAATTTAGGTCGTAAAAATAAAATGGGCGAAGCGGTGGCTATGCTTGATTGGATTAAAAATCGTGTCGTTGATAAATCTAAATTTGAGGCAATGGATTTTGAAGAAAGAAGAGATAAATTTCCAACAGGCGTTTTGCACGAGGATAATACCCAGCCTGAATACTGCCACGCTTATGAAGAAGTGCGTAAAGCAGCAAAAGAAAAAAGAATGGTGGATTTAGGAGCTTTAAAATGAAGTATCAATTAAGATTTGGAGGTGAGGGCGGACAGGGCGTTATCACTGCTGGTGAAATTTTAGCTGAGGCGGCGATTAAAGAAGGGCGTCAAGCTTTTAAGGCTTCTACTTATACTTCTCAAGTGCGCGGAGGTCCTACTAAGGTCGATATTATCATCGATGAAAAGGAAATTTTATTTCCTTACGCTGTTGAGGGGGAAGTTGATTTTATGCTTTCAACAGCAGATAAGGGCTATAAGGGCTTTAGGGGTGGAGTAAAGGAGGGAGGCATTATAGTTATTGAGCCGAATTTAGTGCATCCTGAGGAAGAGGATTATAAAAAATGGCAAATTTTTGAAATCCCTATTATCACCATAGCTAAAGAAGAAGTGGGTAATGTCGCTACACAATCAGTCGTTGCCTTAGCTATAGCTGCCTATATGAGCCGTTGCATTGATCTTGATGTTTTAAAAGAAACTATGCTTCATATGGTTCCACCTAAGACTCGTGATGCGAATTCTAAGGCTTTTGATTTGGGTATTCAATACGCTAAACAAACAAAGCCTCACGCTTAAAAAAGGGCTTTACGCCCTTAAACGCACATAAACTCTTTTTGGTGCTTCGTAGCCTTCGCAAGTTAAATTTTCATTTTCAGGATCAAGAAAATTTTCTAAAGAATAAGAATCTATCCAAGCTGTTTTTCTTTGCTCTTCTTTGTCTGTTTTTTTAGTCGCTAAAACTTCAAAATTTTTAAAGCCAGCCCTTAAACACCAATTTTTCAAAGCTTTAATGGAAGGAACAAAATAAATATTTGGAATTTTAGAATAGGTATTTTGCGGAACAAGTGCTATTTCCTCATCGCTTTCTATATACATCGTATCTAAAAAAACAATGCCTCCTAATTTAAGAGCTTTTTTTAAATCCTTAAGCATTTTGATAGGGTCGCTTCTATGATAAATCACACCAAGACAGAAAATCACATCAAATTTTACTGCATAATTAGGTAAATCCTCCACCCCCAAAAGCTCAAATTTAATGTTGGTTTTTGCTAGAGCATTGATAAGCTTAAATTGTAGATGATATTTTAAGGATGGGTCAAAGCCTATGATTTGTTTGGGAGAAAATTCGAGCATTTTAAACATATAATAGCCATTATTACATCCCACATCGGCGACTATTTTATCTTTAATATTACACATAAAAGGTTTTAAAATGTCAAATTTGATAAAGCTTTGCCACTCTGTATCGATGAAAAGATCATCTATTTTAAAAGGACCTTTACGCCAAGGTTTAAGGGCTATGGCAAGTTCTTTTATTAGGTTTGTTTGACTTTTATCGGTGGTAATTTCTACGCTTTGAGTTAGCTTAAATTTACAAGATAATTTTTCTAAAGAAGCGATTTTTGTTTCAAGTGTTTGTATATCCATTTGTAATGAGGATAAAGCCTTAAATAAGGCTTTTACTTATCTCTAAGTTTTAATTCTGTGATAATTTTGATGTAAGATTGATAATCTTTTCTTTTAAGATAGTTTAGCAATCTTTTTCTTTGACCAACAAGCTTTAAAAGTCCCAAGCGTGAAGAAAAATCTTTTTTGTAAATTTTAAGATGTTCTGTAAGCTCGGTAATCCTAGCTGTTAAAAGTGCCACTTGCACTTCCGTAGAGCCTGTATCTCCTGCCTTTTTGGCGAATTTCGCAACAATTTCTGCTTTTTTAGCCGAATCCAAAGCCATTTTGACCTCCTGATTGGTAGAATTAAAGTGGGAATTATACTTTAAAAAGCAAAAAATAAGCTTAATTTTACCTCTTAACACTATGGAAACTTTTTTTTATTATAATACCTAAATTTATTTTAAGGAGAATTTGTGCTTTTAACTAAGGCTAGTGAGTATGCTTTGCTTTCTTTGATTTATATCTCTTCTAAATCTACCCCTTGTGATGTCGATACTATGGCGACTGAGCTTGAAATCCCTAAAAGTTTTTTGGCGAAAATTTTGCAAAATTTAGCAAGAGACGGTTTGCTTCACTCTTATAAGGGTGCAAAGGGGGGCTTTAGTCTTGTTAGAGAGCCAAAAGCCTACACGCTTAAAGAAATTTTAGCAAGTGCTGAAAAAAAGGAAGTTAGCGTTTTTGAGTGTAGTGGTGGAGTTTGCCCTAGCCAGAAGGAAAATTGTCATCTTTTATCTGTGCTTATGAATTTACAGCAAAAAATTGATAATTTTTTAGATTCCATTACTCTAGAGGATATTATTAAAAATAATGGCTAAAAAGAAAACTCTAGATTTTGTTTTTCCTTTTTTGGGTCCTTTAATTGCGCCCATTATTAAAGCAAAAAGCATAACGATTGTTATATTTATCGTTTGTATTTTAGCCATTATCATCGTTCCTTTACCTGGACCTATTTTAGACTTTTTTTTGGCTTTAAGTATAGCTCTTTCTGTTTTAATCATACTTATTTCAATTTATATACCAAAGCCCACAGACCTTACGACCTTTCCTACGCTAATTCTTATTATCACGCTTTTTAGATTAGCCTTAAATATTGCTACAACAAGAATGATTTTAAGTGAAGGGCAAAATGGAGCTGATGCTGTTAGTGAAATTATCGCTGCTTTTGGGGAATTTGTCGTTGGGGGGAATTATGTCATCGGTGTAGTTGTTTTTTCTATTTTAGTTTTGATTAATTTTATGGTTGTAACTAAAGGTAGCACGAGAGTTTCGGAGGTCCAAGCGCGTTTTACTTTGGATGCTATGCCGGGTAAGCAAATGGCTATCGATGCGGATTTAAATGCAGGCTTGATAGATGAGCAAACAGCTAGAGCAAGACGCCAAGAAATTATAGCTGAGGCGAATTTTTACGGAGCTATGGATGGTTCTTCTAAATTCATTAAAGGCGATGCTGTTGCTGGGATTATTATCACAATCATTAATCTCATAGGCGGTTTTCTTATTGGCTCTTTTCAGCACGATATGAGCTTAAATGACGCTGCGGCGACCTTTACCATACTTACCATAGGCGATGGGCTTGTCTCTCAAATTCCAGGACTCATCACTTCTACTGCCACCGCTATCATTATCACGCGCGCAAGTAAAGATGAAGAGAATTTTGCAGAAGGCTCACTCACTCAACTTTTAAGTGAGTATCGCACGCTTTTGATTGTGGGTTTTATTTTATTTATCTTTGCTTTGGTGCCAGGTCTTCCTACACTTTCGCTTGGTTTTATGGCTTTAATTTTTTTGAGTCTTGGCTATTTAACTAAACAAGTAAGAGAGGGTAAAATCGACATTGTTAATGTCAAAAAAACTAAGCCAGCCGCCGCAAGTGCTATGGGAGGAGTTGGTGGAACAGCTACTGCTATGCCTGTGGCAAAGAAAAGTGAAGAGGAAATTTTAAGGGAAGAGGAAGCGAAGATCAATGACATCTTAAAGGTTGAAATTTTAGAACTTGAGCTTGGCTATGCACTCATTAAACTTGCTGAAACAGAGCTAACCGAGCGAATTCGTTCTATGCGTAGAAATATCGCTCAAAGTCTTGGCTTTTTAATGCCTAAAATTCGCATTAGAGATAATTTAAAATTGCAATCTAATAAATATAATTTCAAACTTAAAGGCGTGTCTTTAGCGACTTTTGAAATTTACCCTGATAAAGTCTTAGCCGTTGATGCAGGCTTTGTAACGGAAGAAATGGAAGGTATAGCGACAAAAGAACCAGCCTTTAATTCTAATGCCGTTTGGATTGATCCAAGTAATAAAGATGAGGCAAATTTAAATGGCTATGTTGTGGTTGATCCTGCTAGTGTGATTGTAACGCATATGACAGAACTTATCAAAAAGCACGCTAGTGAGCTTTTAACACGTCAAGAAGTGCAAAATATGCTCGATAAAGTGCAACAGGACTACCCTATGATAGTTGAGGAGTCTAATATCTCTGTGGGCTTAGTGCAAAAGGTGCTTAAGGACTTGTTAAAATACCGCATACCGATTAAAGATATGCTTACCATTCTTGAAACGATGAGTGATGTGGCTGAAGTGAGTAAGAGTCCTGATATGATTATAGAGCATGTTCGCTCCGCTCTTGCGAGGGTTATTACAAATATGTATATGGACGAAAAGGGGATTGTAGATTTTTTCATCTTAGACTCTGCGACTTCGGCGTTTTTGTGTGATTTGGTGCAGTTTAGAGATGGGAGCTATCATGTGCCTTTAAGTGTGGCACAAACAGCGGTTTTAATCGACACTTTAAAGGCAGAATATGACGCCGTTTCAAACGGTCGTATTAAGCCTTTTTTACTCTGTGTGGAGTCTAAGCTTCGCAAATTTTTAGCCGAGCTTTGTCATAATTTTAATATTAACATTGTCGTTATAAGTTTTGCTGAAATCACAGAAAATACAAATTTAAACACAGAAGGCATCATTAAGGTCGAATTTTAAGGATAAAAAATGAAAATTTATCATCTCTCACACACGGATTTAGATGGATATGCGTGTCAATATATTGTCAATTTTTATTTTAAAGATGTGAAATTTTATAATTCTAATTATGGCAAAGAGATTAATGAAAATTTTACAAGCATTTTAAACGATATTGAAAAAGATGAAGAAAACGAAGCTTTGCTTCTCATTAGTGATTTAAATTTAACCCTTACACAATGTGAGGAATTTGAGAAAACTTGCAAAGAAAAAGGCATTAAACTTTTGCTTTTAGATCATCATCAAAGTGGCTTTGAGTGTATGCAAAAATATGATTGGTATTTTTTGGATAGTTCGCGTTGTGCGGCTAAGATTGTTTATGACTTTTTTTCTAAAATTTGCTTTAAAGATGAGAATTTAGAGCGTTTTGTAAGGGTTGTTAATGCGGTGGATATTTGGCTTAAAGATGATGAGTATTTTGAGCTTGGGAAAGTTTTTTTAGGGCTTATTGCTAATGCAAAAGAGATTAATCGCGTCATGTTTCAAAAAGAAAATGTGCTTTATATGTTTTTTTTGCTTGAGAGAGCGAGAAAATTTATAGAAAAAGAAAATGCTCACATTTTGCTTGATAATGCTGTGCATTTTATCAAAAAGGATTATTTTTTGATAAAAAAGCCTGATGATACTTTGGCAAATTTACTTTCTTATTTCATAGTGGAAAAATTAAGCTTGATGAAGGAAGAATTTGTGATTTATTATGAAAATTGTAAGGGAATTTTAACTTCAAATATCGGCAATACCTCCATAATAGGCAATGATTTTTTAGTGCAAAATCCTGATTTTGACTTTTTCATCGATGTAAGCTCGAGAAAAACTTTAAGTTTTAGAGCAAATGGCAAAATTGATGTGAGCTTAATGGCTAAAAGATTAGTCGGCGGAGGAGGGCATAAAAATGCTAGTGGAGGGCTTTTTGTAGGCTTTAAAGAAAGTGCAAATTATAAATTCATCAAAGCGCAAATAATAGATTTGATTAGGGCGAAAGAATTGAAAAGGGAGGCGGAAAATGTCTAAGGAACTTGAAGATTTAAGATATGAGTTAAGCATCGTTTTGGAGGCTATGCTTTTATATGCTGGGGTTAAAAAAGATAAGCTTGAAAAGGCTATTGGGCTTTATATTGATAATATCGACTCTGTGCTTGAAAACTCACAAAGCGAGGGCGTAGAGGAGGTTTTAGAAGTAGTGGAATATCTAAGAAAACATCACGGGGAGTGTTTTGAGTGAAATTTTTTTTAAGTCTATGTTTACCCTTAATGCTTTTGGCAAATATCTATGAGGAATTTAGCGATTTTGCTTATGAAAAAAGGGCAGGGCAGGGCTTTAAAATCAGCGATGTAAAGCTTGTTGATTTCTATCAAAATGAAAAATTTTGCCTACAAATTCTTATAGATTCTAAAGAAGTAAGAGTGATAAAAAATTCTATAAAATGCGAAAATTTGGCTAAGGATAAGAGCTTTTTAGATTTTTTAAATAATGATTTCCTAAGCCTTTATCATCAAGATGACACCGCACTTCAAAAAGAGCTTCTATCTTTAAAAAAAGTGATGAGAGACATTATGGTGTATTATAAGCTTAGATTAAAACTTGATAAAGCTATGACAAAAGATCCAAATATAAGCATTTTAAAGCTTGATGAAAATGGTGGAACCTTACTTTATAAGATTAACAACCAAGCTTGTGTTGGCATAGAGCTTTTTAAAGAAAATAAGATGAAGATGAAAATTTATGGCATAGAAAATTTAGATAAAAAGTGTAAATTTTTTATCTCATCTCCAGCTTTTAAAGAGCTTTCTTATACTAAAAACGAATTTAGATTGTATGTTTTGGAGTGAAAAACGCTTTAATTTTTAAGAAAAAATGACTAAGAATTTGCCAAAGATTCTGCTCTTTTGAGCCTAAAGCCTTAAAAACGCAATTATCCAAATCTTTTTTTTCTTGAACGCTTAAATTTTTCATTAAAAAACCTTATAAAATATTGCAAGTGTGAATTATAGCATAAGATTTCATTTTTTACTCAATTCTTCAGCGACTTTAGCGGCTAATTTTAATTTTTCACTATCAAAATGCGTATAAATACGTGAAGTATTTAAGTTAGCGTGTCCTAGGGCTTCTTGAACTAAAACGAGATCTTTTTGCTTTTTGTAGAGTAGAGTGGCAAAAGTATGGCGAAGCATGTGAGCGCCATTTTTTTGCTTTCTAATGCCTGCTTTAAAAAGTATTTGCTCGACTATACGACTCACATAAGCTTGGGTGAGAGGAGTGCCTTTTTTATTGACAAAGAGCAGGGAGTCTTGACTAAGATAATTAATTTTAACATTATCAAGTAAAGTGGAAATAAGCTCTTTTTTTATCATCACGAGGCGATATTTATTACCTTTGGCGTGAATTCTTATGTGATATAAGCCATCTTCTTCGCTAATGTCCTTAAGCTTTATATGTAAAGCTTCACTCACTCTTATGCCTGTGAAAATGATGATTTTAATGATAAGCTTATTGCGTATGGTGTTTGCTTTAAAGTCAGCACTATCGATAGCTTCAAGAAATTTTTTAAGCTCATCTTCGCTCATAAATTCAGGCAGCTTCACACCTCTAGCACCAGAGACACCTGCCCAATTTTTGAGATTAATATCGAAAATATGGGCTTTAGAGTCCTCTTCATTTTGTCTATTTAAAAAATCAAAAAAATTCATCACGGCAATGCGGTAATTTTTTTTACTTGCATCCGATAAAGCCCCCGTGATACTTGCTAAAACCTCTACGATAAGCTCTTCATCAATTTGCTTAAGAGAGTGGAGCTTGTAAAAATTTAAATACTCAAAAAGCTTTTTTAGGGGATTAAAATAGGTGCTTACTCCTGTAAGACCGGCATTTCTAGCCTTTTTGACAAGGGCATCAAGAGCATTAATGTGTTTTGGAATTTGTGTTAAGGCGTAATTAACCTCCGCTAAAATGGCTGGATTTTTAAGCTCTTTATTGGAAAGGGAGCTTAGTTTATATTTTACAAATTTAGTAAGCCAAAACAAAAGAGATTTTTCAAAATTCTCTTCACAATCTAGAGGATATTTCATCATTAAGCCTTAAATTTTTTAAAAGCTATTTTAGTATTAAAAAAGTAACGAAAGGCTTTTTAAAGCAAATTTGAATTTATGAATAATTTATAATAATAGTTAAAAAAATTATAAAATAAAACTTAATTTAATCATATAATTTTATGATTAAAGGTAAAATTTGTTAAATTTTATAATTTTGTATTGAAAACTATAATTTTCAAACTTTTATTAAAACACACAAAGCTTCACTCTAAATATCTCCTTTAATCTCTATTTTATAGGATATATATCTTTTTAACTTTTGCGTTAAAATAACTTATCCATAAAATTTGACAAAATATTTTTTGTAAAATCTCTTGCATTTTGAAAACTTATATTTTACTTTTTAAATTTTCTAAGATGAAATTTGAAAATATGATTTTTTAAAAAATTATCAATATTATTATTTTATTGATAAAATTTTTTAATGATAAAATAAGTCAAAATTGCCCTATTCTCACTCTTTCTTTTTTTATTAGTTTAAGTTTTTTATAATTTTAAAAAAAGGAGCTTCATTTTGATTTTAGATGAAAAGAAAATTTATTATTTGCTTTTTTGCCTTTGTATTTTCTGTTTGCTTTTATCGCATACTTTTTTTCAAAATTATCTTTTTATGCGTCCTTGCGAGCAGTGTGTTTATGTGCGTTTGGCTTTTTGTATTTTAATACTTTCTTTCATTTTTCTTTCATTTAAATCTATTCAATTTTTGGGCTTTACCTTAGCCTTTTTTGGAATTTTTTATGGAGTAAAAGCCTCTTTAAAATTAATGCAAATGCACTCTGCCCTACTTTCAAATAACCCTTTTTTAGCCTCTTGTTCGACCTATCCGCGTTTTGCTTTTAACTTGCCTTTAGATAGATTTTTCCCATCTTTTTTTGCACCGACAGGCATTTGTGCTTTGGATGCGCCTATGCCCCCTAACGATGTGAATTTAAGCACTTTGCAAGATTTTTTTGTCGATTTTTATTCGCAAGGATGGTATTTAGTGCCAAAATTTGAGTTTATTAGTATGGCGGAGGCTTCTTTGCTTATTTTTAGTTTTATTTTAATCATATTTTTTTTATTTTTTATTAAAAAACTTAATTTAAGAGCTAAATTTGTAAGCCTTGCTCTTTTTTTAGGTTTGATTTTACTTGCGTAATTAGGAATTTTTGCTACAATTTTTTTTATCTTTAAGGAGTTTTTATGTTAAAAAAATCTATTTTGACACTTTTTTGTGCGTTGTCTTTTGCCTTTTCGCAAGATTATATCACGCTTAAGGATAAAATTGAGACGAAAAATACTCTCATTGAGGTTTTTTCTTATAAGTGTATCCACTGCTATAATCATCAAAGATTTGGCACTCTTGAGGCTTTAAGGGAGAAAATTCCAAATTTATCTTATGAAATTTATCCCATAAGTATAGCTGATGCGAAATTTGGCACGCTTTTAAATGAGCTTTTTGCTTATGCTATTCATACAGATAGGCAAAATAAAAAAGATGCAAGTTACCAAGATAGTCTAGCTCATCATTTAGCAAAGGCGTATTTTGAAAAATACTTTTTGATGAATAAAAAGGGACAAGTTGTCGCTACAAAAGATTTTGAAAACGAAAAAAGCTTTTTGCAAAATGGACTTAGTGTGCTTAAAATCAGCGAAAAAGAACTAAAAGATTTTATCCATACAAAAGAGGCTAAAGAGCTTTTAGAGCGTTTTGAGTGGGCTAATGGAGTCGCTAAAAACTACGGAACACCGGCTTTTGTCGTCAATGGCAGCTATCAAATCAAGCCCGAAGCTATCGATTCTTTTGAAAGCTTACTAAAAATTATAGAAGAATTAAAAAACAAGTGAGGCAGTGCATATAGCATTGCCTCATATTTTAGTAGTTAAATTCGCTATCTATGGCGATTTTAGAGATGTCTTTTTTATGCTCTAACTTTAAAAGTGGAGCTTTTTTATCCATACCCAAAACCTTAACTTTTTTACCATCGATAAGTAAGGCTACACCCTCAGGAAGAGCATAAACGATGGATTTTGGATTAAGAATTAAAAATTCTTCTAGTCTTTCCTCCCTACTCTCGCCATTATGTCCCACAGGCTTTCCTGAAATAAAATGCGGATTAATTTGATGTGGGAAAATGTTGAAAGTGTTAAAAGACTCAGGCTCTGCGATAGGCATATCATTTGTTGTTTGCATAGTGGCACCTGCGACATTTGAGCCAGCCGACCAGCCCACATAAGGCACACCCTCACTCACTCTTTTAGCGATTAATTCTACAAGTTCATTTTTATAAAGCTGATTGACAAGCTCAAAAGTATTTCCACCGCCTACAAAAATGGCGTCCGCACTTTTAACTATATCTGCGGCTTTACCCTTATGCACACTTATAACCAAGACTTTCAAGTGCTTTTTTAACCTGTGCTTCATAAGCATCATAACTCTTTCTAACCCCAGCATAAGGGATAAAAGCGACTTTTTTGCCTTTGAGCTTATTTTTCTCCACAAATTCCTTAAGCCAAGGAAGAGCGTGATTTAAATAGCCCGTATCCTTATAGCCAGAACTTGAAAGTAAAAGGGCTTTTTGCTTATCTTTTGGGAAATTAAACGCCTCTTTCGCACTTAAGCTAGAAACGCTAAGACATAAAGCCGCCAAAGAAGCGACACCGACCTTAAGAATCATTCTTCTTTTCATTTAATCTCCTTTAAAAATATTAATCTTTTCATTGTAATTTTATTTACTTAATTTTTTGTAAATTTTTATCATAATGAAAAATAAAAGCAAAATTATTGGCTAATTTTAATGCTGTTTCAAATTTTTTAAATATCTATAAACACTAGGTTCGGAAATTTTTAAAAATTTCGCCACGATAGGAACAGCCCCTTTAATGTTAAAAATACCCTTTTCATAGAGTTTTCCTATAAGCTCTTCTTTTTGTTCTATGCTTAATTGATACTTGGAATTTAAATAACTCGCATCGACACTTTGAGCTAAAATATCTTCTATGCTAGGACTTAATGTCTCTATGCTTGGACTATTAAATTCGCATTTACCCAAAAATGCACCCATATCGCCTATTTTTTCTAAATCTATAATTTTACACACTATATCTCTCATAATACTAGTGTCGTGATTGATACATAAAATTCCTACTAAATCATCACCGTGCTTAATAAAAAAGGTCGAACCGCGTATGAGTTTTGACTGCCCTACAAGAGCCTTATAATCGCACAAAAAGTCCGTTTCTAAATATCTTTTATTTTGGATTAGCTCACTTGCAAAAGCTGTTAGTGGAGAATTTAGAGTGCGTCCGCTGATGTGATTGTTGGCTATTGCAGCTATTCTTGCTCCGTCTTTTTCGATGATGTGAAAGACGACTTCATATTGCACTCCTAAAACTTCTCCTAAAAAATGTGTTAATCTAATAAATTGCTCTTTTTGCTCTTCGCTCATAAAATCCCCTATTATTACTTAATAAAAGCCTAAATTCTACTCTTTATCTTTAAAAATTTTCTTAAAAATAAAAAATTATTATTATAATAAAAAAGTATTGACAAAATATTATTATTAATGATACAATATAATTTATTTAATTTGTATTTAAAGGAGCGTTTATGTCAAATTATCCTAAGGCTATAGGTCCCTACTCTGCTTATAGAGAGGCAAATGGACTCTTATTTATTTCGGGGCAGCTTCCTATTAACCCTACTTCAGGAGAGATAGAAAGCGAGGACATTAAAGAGCAGACAAGGCAGTCTTTAAAAAATATAGGTGCCATTTTAGAAGAAAATAGCATTAGTTATGATAAGGTGTTAAAAAGCACTTGTTTTTTAGCGGATATTAATGACTTTGCAGCCTTTAATGAAATCTATGCAGAATTTTTTCAAGCACCATACCCAGCAAGAAGTGCGTTTGCAGTTAAAGATTTGCCGAAAAAAGCTAAAATTGAGATAGAGATTATCGCTCAAAAAGGATAAGTTATGCTAGGGATTACTTTTTCTTTATTTAGCGTTTTTTTACTTGTTTTTATGCTTTATAAAAAGATTAATGCACATATGGCATTGCTTTTAAGTGGACTTTTATTACTCTCTTTGGCTACTATTTTTGGACTTTCACCGCATATTGTGGCTAAGGGTTCTTTAAATTTGGGCTTTTTTGATATCTTTCAAGTTTTTAATCAAACGATGTCAAGCACCTTAGCAGGACTTGGCTTAACTTTAATGTGTATAGCGGGTTTTTCTGCTTATATGGACCATGTTGGGGCTTCTTATGCTCTTTTTAAGGTTTTTGAAAAGCCTTTAAAAGCAGTAAAATCACCTTATATTTTACTGATAGTTGCCTATTTTATCGTGCAATTTTTGGTTCTTTTTATCCCATCTCACGCTGGTTTGGCACTTTTGCTTATGGTTACGATGTATCCTATACTCGTTCGCTCGGGCGTTTCGAAGCTTTCAGCTTTAAGTGTCATTGCTATTTGTCAATATATCGACCACGGACCTGGAAGCGGTAATGTTATTATGGCGTCAAAAGTCTCTGAGATTGACCCTGCGATTTATTTCGTTCATTATCAATTACCCACAACCCTACCTATCATCATCGCAGTAGGTATAGCTCTTTATCTTTGTAATAAATTTTTTGATAAAAAAGATTGTTTTGTCTTTGACGCTGAAAAGATAGAGCAAGAACTTAATGAAAACAAAGGTAAGGAAGAGGAGCTTAAAAAGCCTCCTAGAATTTACGCCATTTTGCCTATTATTCCTTTGGTTTTAATTTTAGGCTTTAGTGCTGTTTTGGATAGTATTTTGGTTTTGCTAGGTTTTAGCACAGCTGAAGAGGTCAAAGCTGCGGCTAGCACGGCGATTAAAATGAATGTCCCTGTGGCTATGGTTATTTCGACATTTATTGCCATTTTATTTGAAATGATTCGTTATAGAAGTGTTGTAGATACTTTAAATTCTATTATGATTTTCTTTAAGGGTATGGGACATTTATTTGTAATTACCGTATCTCTTATCGTTTGTGGTCAAGTGTTTGCAAGTGGGCTTTTATCCGTAGGCTTTGTCGATACTCTAATAGAATTTTGTAAAAATGCAGGTTTTGGAGTGCTTGCCATTATCATTGCTGTTTCAATCTTACTTGCTGTTTGTGCCTTTTTAATGGGAAGTGGTAATGCGGCGTTTTTTAGCTTTGCTCCGCTTATCCCAAATATAGCAAAGCATTTTAGCGTTGAAACTATCACTATGATAGCTCCTATTCAAATAATGACAGGTTTTGGAAGGTGCGTTAGCCCTATTGCTCCGGCAATTCTAGCTATTTCGGCGATTGCAAAGGTGAGTCCTTTTGCTGTGATTAAGCGAACGGCTATTCCTATGCTTGTAGCGGCTATTGTAAATATTATTATGACTTATATTTATCTTTAAAGGAGAAAAAATGAATAACAAAACAAAACTTATCCATTGCGGAAGAGGCGATGAAAATGCCGAAGTAAGATCGGTAAATCCAACCCTAATGCGTGCATCAACCATACTTTTTAAAGATCACGCCACTTGGCAAAAATATAGAGAGTTAAGAAAAACCCAGCGTGTTTTAAGCTATGGTGCTAGAGGCACAGCGACAAATTTCGAGCTTGAAAAGCTTATTTGTGAGCTTGAGGGAGGACATAGAGCACAGCTTTTTCCAACGGGCTTGGCAGCTTTAGCTATGGTGCTTTTAAATTATGCAAGCAAGGATGCGCATTTTTTAATTACTGATGCAATTTATGGACCTGTGAGGACGATTTGCGACTTATTTTTGAAAAAAATGGGCGTTGAGATTGATTTCTTAAAAGCTGATGCAAGTGATGTGGAGGAGAAAATCAAGCCTAATACTAAGCTTATTTTATGTGAGTCGCCGGGATCAATTTTATATGAGATTATAGATCTACCAAAGCTTTGTAAAATCGCCCACTCTCACAATATCCCTGTGGCGATTGATAATACCTATTCAAGTGGGTATTTTTTAAATCCTTTAGAACTTGGTGTGGATATTTCCGTTATAGCGGCGACTAAATATTTAAGTGGGCATTCAGATGTTACTATGGGTATAGTTGTCATTAATGAAAAAGAGTGGAAAAATTTCGACAAACTTCCAGAAGCTTTAGGGCTTACGACAAGTCCAGATGATGCCTATTTAGTGCTTCGTGGTATGAGAACTTTAGATGTGAGAATGAAAGCACACGAAAAAAGTGCTGATGAAGTAGTCGAATTTTTACAAACAAGAAAAGAGCTTAAAACCATCTTTTATCCTAAGTTAAAATCTCACCCAAATCACGACATTTTCGAACGCGATCACAAAGGTGCTAATGGTATGGTAACGATAGAATTTGCCGAAGGTTACACTAAAGATGATGCGATTAAATTTGTAGATTTATTGCAATTTTTCTCCATAGGTGCTAGTTGGGGTGGCTATGAAAGTCTAGCCACGGTAACAACTCCTCCTAGAACAGCGACTGATTGGAGTGCTAGAGGTCCTTTTGTGAGATTTCATATAGGACTTGAAGATCCTAAAGATTTGATTGCTGATTTAACTCAGGCTTTTAATGGTATTAAAAAATAAGGAGTGAAGATGACAGGAGTTAGCGTATTTGACCAAAGATTATTAGCGAATTCTTGGAGTAGTGAGAGTATGCGTACGGTTTTTTGCGAAGAAAACCGCATACAAAAATGGCTCGATGTCGAAGCAGCACTTGCTAAAGCACAAGCCAAGCTTAAGATTATCCCTAAAAAAGCCGCCGATGAAATTGCTAAAAAAGCACATTATAAATTTATGGATATGGATTTCATTTTCGCAGAATATAAAAAGACTAAGCACCCCCTAGTGCCAACGGTAAGAGGCTTAGAAAAGGCTTGTGATGATAATTTGGGTGAATATGTGCATTTTGGAGTAACAACTCAAGATGTCATTGATACGGGACTTGTATTGCAGTTTAAAGAAGCGATGACTTTGATAAAAAGTGAATTAAAAGCCATAGCAAAAGCACTAGCTAAACTTGCTAAAACACATAAAAATACCCCTATGATGGGAAGAACTTTAGCTCTTCAAGCCCTGCCTATTACCTTTGGGCATAAGGTTGCCATTTGGCTTAGTGAGCTTGATCGCCATTTTGAAAGAATTTTAGAGCTTGAAAAAAGACTTTATGTCGGTAGTATAGTAGGTGCTGTGGGGACTAAGGCAAGTTTAAGTGATGAGTGTAATGAAGTAGAGAAGCTAACTTTAGAAAATTTAAAGCTTGAAGTGCCTAATATCTCTTGGCAGCCAGCAAGAGACCGCTTTATCGAACTTGGCTTTGTTTTGGGCAATATTAATGCCACTTTTAACAAAATCGCTCATCAAATTTTAATCTTAGCACATAATGAAATTGATGAAGTTGCCGAGCCTTTTGGTAAAGGTCAGGTAGGCTCAAGCACTATGCCGCATAAAAGAAATCCAGCCGTGAGTGAAAATGCCGTTACCGTAAGTAACGCTCTAAAGGCAAATTTAGCCATATTAAGCGATATAGAAAGGCACGAGCACGAAAGAGATGGGCAGGTATGGAAAATGGAATGGAAGCTTTTGCCAGAAATGTTTTTAATGCTTTCTGTCGTTTTGGAAAATATGAAATTTGCGCTTAGTGATTTGGAAGTTAAAAAAGACAAAATGCTTAAAAATCTCAACACTCTTAATGGCTTTGTTTTAGCCGAACGCGTGATGTTTGCTTTGAGCGATCATTATGGTAAGCAGCACGCTCACGAAATCGTTTATGAAAATGCTATGCTAGGTATGGAAAAGAAAAAGAGTTTTAAGGAAGTGTTGTTGGCAGATAAAAGGGTTTCTAAGGTCTTAAAAGAAAGTGAAATTGACGCTTTGCTCGATGCTAGCACTTATGTAGGATATGCACCAAAACTTGTCGATGAATTTTTAGCGAAAATTAAAAATAGTGCTATTTTAAAATAGGAAATTTTATGTTTTATAGCGAAAATTTAGCAGATTTTATCACAAATCTTAAATTTGAAACCCTCCCCTTTTCTGTCGTTCAAAGAGCTAAAGAACTTATGCTTGATAGCTTTGGCACGGGTTTGGCGGCAAGTAAGGAAGAATGCGTTTTAAACGCTTTTAAAGCCTTTGACGCTTTAAGTTTAGTTAAAAACACGCCTATTTGGGTGAGTGATAAAAAATTAGATCCCATTTATGCCACTATGCTAAATGGCATAGCAGCACACGCTTTAGACTTTGACGATACACATACAGAAGCCATTTTGCACGCTAGTGCCATTTTGACCCCTCTTTGTTTAAGCTATGGTTTTCACGCTACTAAAGACGCAAAAAAGATCATAAAAGCCTTTATTGTAGGCTGGGAAGTGGCTGCTAGAGTCGGTATAGCAAGTAAGGGAAGCTTTCATAAAAGAGGCTTTCACACAACGGCTATTGCGGGAATTTTTGGTGGAGTGAGTGCGGTGGCTGTTTTGCTTGATTTAGACAAAAAGCAAATCGTCAATGCCTTAGGACTTGCGGGAAGCTTTGCAAGTGGGGTTAATGAATTTTTGTCAAATGGCTCAAATTCTAAGGTTTTACATATTGCTAATGCTATTAAAAATTCTATCATCATCGCTCATTTTGCTAAAAATGATATGAGTGGTCCATTAAGCATTTTTGAGGGGCGTGATAATGTCTTTAAATGCTTTGGTATAGAAGAGCAGTGCGATAAAGACGCACTTAGTGAGGGTTTAAATGAAATTTGGCAAATTATGCAAGTGTCGATTAAGCCTTATCCAAGCTGTCATTTTGCACATGGACTTATTGACTGTGCAATTTCTTTAAAAAATGACGGCTTTAAGGCTGATGAGATAAAAAGTATCCATTGTTTTGTTGATGAAGTGCCTATCGCTTTTATTTGTGATCCTTTAGAGGCTAAATACACTCCAAAAAGTGCTTATGAAGCTAAATTTTCTATGCCCTTTTTAATGGCTTTGGGTTTTTTCGATGGCAAAATCACTCTTGATTCTTATGCAAATTTAAAGCGTAAGGAAGTGCTTGATTTTGCAAAAAAAATCACTTATGAAAAAAGAAATTCGCAGGGCTTTCCCAAATATTTTCCGGGACATTTAGAAGCTACTTTGCAAAATGGCAAAAAAATTCAAAAAGATATTTTCATCAATAAGGGTAATTTTGACAATCCTCTAAGCCTTGAGGAGCTAAAAGCTAAATTTATGAATAATGCTCTAATTTGCATTGATGAAACTAAGGCTTATGAAATTTGGGAGCAAATCGCAAGGCTTGAAAGTCTAAACGAGCTTTCCTTTTAACCCTCCCCCCTATTTTAAGGGGGTTTTAAAATATATATTTTCTCTTTGCCTAAAATCTTGCATATTTTCAAGCAAAAATGTGTAAAATTCCTTGCCGTGATGAGGGAATTTTAAATGTGCTATCTCGTGCAAGATGACATATTCTATCGCTTTTAGGGGCTTTTCTGTTAATTTTAAATTAAGATTAATGTAAGCTTTTTTATGATTACAAGAACCCCAACGCGTCTGCATTGTTTTAAGGCGAATTTTTGTCGCATAAAGCCCTGTTTTTCTTTGCCATTTTTTAAGATAAAAATTAAAAATAATCCTAGCATTTTTCCTTATAAAAATTTGCAAATGTTCTAAATTTGGCGTTTTTATCTCATTTTTGAAAAGCTGTGCTTTGCTTAAATTTGGCTCTAAAATAAGCTTGTATTTTTTACCAAGAAATTCAACTTCATCTTCTTTTTTTAAATTTTTTTGATAATTTTGCCACGCATTTTCAAGCCATTTTTCATTTTTTATCAAAAATTCTTCAAGTCTTTCTAAGGGATAAAAATAAGGCAAAGTGAGCTTAAATTCCCCTACCCTACTATCAAATTTTAAGATAAGATTTCTCACAGCTTTTTTAAACACGCAAATTTTAAAATTCCGCCAAGTTATACGAGTGCTTTGTTTTGCCATTTTTTACTTTTCCACCTGTAAGCATTCACCAAGCCTCTTAAAAACTCATCAGCGCAAAAGCCAAGCCACACACCCACTATCCCAAGCCCAGCATAAAAACACAAAGCATAGCCCACAGGCAAAGAAACGCCCATCATAAAAACAAGTCCGCTAAAAAATGGAAATTTTGCATCGCCACTCGCCCTTAGAGCATTAACCATCACTATATTAAAAGAGCGGAAAACCTCAAGAAAAATAGAAAGCGTAAAAAGTGGTATCATAAGCTCCTTAAGCACATTTTCAAGCTTGAGAGTATTCATAGTAAAATCTTGCAAAATGAAATTAAGTAAAGCCACCACCAAAGAAGCTACTAGACTAAGATATAAAGCGACCCAAGTGTGCTTATAGGCAACATTAAAATACCTAGCACCAACAAGTTTGCCGATGATGATTTCATTAGCCACGCTTATGGCTTGACCAATAAGCATAATCATCATAGAAATTTGAAAATAAATCGTTTGAACGCTTAAATTTTCTTTACCCAAACTTGCCACAAAGGCAAAGGCTATGGTGTATTGCACGATCCAAAGTAAATTTTCTCCAGCTGAAAAGCCACCTATATTTAAGATTTTTTTAACAACCTCTTTTTCAAGGGCAAACATTTCGCGGATTTTAAGATGAATTTTAAGCTTAAAAGCAAGGATAAAGAAAAGCGCTAAGATAGCTAAAATGCGCCCAAAGATATTACTAAGCCCTACTCCAAAAAGCTCTAAGCTTGTGTGATGCAAGACGATATAATTTCCAAAAATGATAAATCCATCCATTAAAAGAGTTACAAACATCACAAAAAAAGCGTGATTATACACTCTCACAACGGCTGCCATAACGATACCAATAGCGTCAAAAAAGAGACAAATCGCAAGCATGTGTAAATAAATTTGGCTATCTTTTAAAAGCTCATTGGGAATTTTAAGCAAAGTGAGTAGAAAATCTCCCTGCCATAAAATAAAAAGCATACAAAAAAAGCCCAAAAGTGCATTTAAAAACAAGCTTTGATGAATTACTTTCCTAGCAAGAGTGAAATTCCTAGCTCCTAAAGCCTGTGCGATGACTACGCTACAACCCACGCTTAAAAAGCTAAAAATGGTAATGAAAAGATCTAATATTTGATTTCCAGCACCCATAGCACCGACTAGGGAATTGGAGTATTGAGAGACCATAACGGTGTTGATGATTAAAGAGAGATAGCGTAAAAACATCTCGCAAAATATTGGAACACTAAGCTGTTTTAAAGAGAGTTGTTTGTTCATTTGTTAAAATCCTTATTATTTAATTTGCTATTTAAATTTAATTTACAAAGTTTGAAATTTAATAAAAATTATAACAAATTTGATTAACTAACCCCCACAAAAAAGTGGAGGTTATAAGAGTGGGTATAAATTAAAGTTTTAAAACTTCTTCTTCTTCACATCTTCAAGGATATTATTTGCTATATCACTAACATTATTAGAGATGATAGCACTTTCATTAGCAATTTCTACATTATCCTTAGTGGTTTGGTCGATTTGAGCTACACTTTCATTAATCTGTGTGATACCTGCAGTTTGCTCTTTAATGCTTTCTGCCATATCATTGATAGATTGAACGAGAAGGTTAGTATTTGCTTCTATCTCACTTAAAGACTTTTGGGTTCTTTCTGCTAGTTTTCTGACTTCATCAGCCACGACGGCAAAGCCTCTTCCGTGTTCTCCTGCTCTTGCAGCTTCAATAGCAGCATTAAGGGCTAGAAGATTGATTTGGTCAGCTATATCACCTATAATGCTTGTTACATTTTTAATATCTTCACTTTGAGCGATAACATCACTTGTCTTTTGAGAGACATTTTGCATAGAGGAAGTAATCTCTTCTAAAGCAGCAGCTGTTTCTTCTAGTGAAGCTGCTTGAGAATTTGAACTTGTTGTTAAGTTTTGCACAGCGTTTTGAAGTTTGGAGCTTTCATTAGCTAAAGAATTTGCAAAGTCTGAGCTTTGTTTAAGCATTTTGATGATTTCTTCGCCTAAGGCATTAGTGGTTACTTCTACACTACCGCTTGCATTTTCTATTTTGTGTCTAAAATCTAAGTTTTTATACTCTTCAAAAATATCGTGGATTTTATTCATATCTTTACCCACTTTAGTTTGTAAGACATCTAAAAGATTATTAAGAACGCTTTTAAGCTCTATGAGTTGAGGGTTTCTAGGATTCGCTGTAATTCTTGCTGTTAAATCTCCGTTTTCAACTATGCCTACTGTGGTAACACTTTCTTTTACAGCTTGTTTATCTTGGTCTAAGCCTTCTTTGGTGGCTTTGATGTTGTCGTTAATAGCAGCTGCCATTTGACCGATTTCATCATTCGCACGAGGGCGTAAATTGCCAGGTAATTCTGTCGTTTCTAGATTGATATATTTAAAAAACGCAAACAAATGCTTGGATACATTTTCAATTCTTGTAGTAATATAATTTTTAACATAATACAAAATGGCGACACTAAGCACCAGCAAACTAATCAAAGAAGTCAAAGTTATGCTAAACAATAAGTCATAGAAAGGCTCGTAAATACTGCGAGTTGGAGCGACAGTAACCATAGTGAAATAGGCATCAGAATTAGCAATTTTAAAAGGTTGGACCCCAGCCATATACGCACTACCCATATAATCATACTCATAAATTCCTCGTTTATTTTCCATAGAAGCATTTATAATGTTTTGCGCACTTTCATCAGTATTTACCTCACGCAAATTCTTACCTAAGAAGTCTTTGTTAGGATGCAAGAAAATCACGCCATCTTGAGTCATTAAAAATCTTCTATCCTCGCTAAAAATACTGCGTCTTGGGTCTAGCAAATCCTGACTTAAAGCACTCACATTATACAAAATGCCTAAGGTTCCTACCTTTTGTTTTTGAGAATTAAAGATGTTAAAGCTAAAATTGATTGTGAAAATATTTTTATTTTTAATTTGGACATTAAAAGGTTTAGACACAAACATTTTATCATTATTAGTATCAATATTTTGACTAAGCACATTTTTAAGACCATTATCCATCACTTCACCCGCTCCATTTGCTGCTATATAAGACTTAGAATGAGGCAAAATGATATAAGCATATTCTATAAAATCAGATGAACCCGATAAAGCCTCTAAAACATCTAACAATTCCCTATCACTTAACTCTCCTCGCTCTAATGCTGTATTAAGTCTATTAACCGCAAATTGAGTTGTTGCACTTACCCGATTGATAAAGCCTTCCGTCTTATTAACATTTCTTGCACCTGCGTTATCAATTAAGGAACGCGCCTCTTCACTTAAAACCTGATAACTTTGATAAGAAACAATGAGAGTTAAAAAGAAAATAACTAAAAATACACAACAAAGAACAATGGTGATAATTTTAGTCCCCAGTTTAAAATTATTTAGCATTATGATAGCTCCTTTTTATATTTAAAAACTTTGGATTTTACCAAAAAAAAAAAAAACAAATTCTTAAAATAAAATTAAAATGAGATTTTTTTGTCCTAATGGCATAAAATTAAGATAAGCCCATAAAATATAGGGCTTAAAAGAAAGTTTTAAAAATTTGATTTTGATAAAGGGAGGGTTTGCACTAAAAATTACTTTTTCTTAGGACGAAAGATTTTAATATTATCCTCATTATTTTCTATATACGCACCACCTATTAAATCTATGCAGTAAGGTATAGCCGGAAAAACAGGCTCTAAGCACTCTTTTATGGCTTTTGGATTACCCGGAAGATTTAAGATAAAGCTTTTGCCACGAATACCAGCACTCTGCCTTGAAAGTATGGCTGTGGGGACAAATTTTAAGCTCTCTTGCCGCATTAATTCCCCAAAACCGGGCATCATTTTATCGCAAACCGCCTCTGTGGCTTCAGGCGTTACATCTCTAAGTGCAGGTCCTGTGCCACCACTCGTAACGATAAAATCGCATTTTTTCTCGTCGCTTAAAAAAATCAGTTTTTTAACTATCTCATCATAATCATCAGCAATAAGCTCTTTATGAAAAATAATTTGATTTTTAATATAAGAGCTTAAGACTCTCTCTACCTCACAAGTGGCTTTATCCTCGTAAATTCCACTACTTGCCCTATCACTTAGGGTTAAAATTCCTATGTTAATAATATCCATTTTTTCTCCTTTACAACCAACCTTTTTTCTTAAAAACATACACAGGGACGATGATAGAGATTATCATCACACCAAGCACAATAGGATAAGCATAGTGCATTTCAAGTTCAGGCATAAATTTAAAATTCATTCCATAAATCGTTCCTATTAAAGTCGGCGGCATCATCGCCACAGTAGCAACCGTGAAAAGTTTAATGGTCCTATTTTGCTCGATATTAATCTGCCCTGTAAGTATGGTTTGAATATTATCTAAGATATTAAATTGCGAAACGCTAAATTCCACAAGCGAATTTAAGTCTTTTAAAACTATGGTTAAATTTTGCTTAATATCCTTATCGATTTTATCGCTTTTTAAAAGAGAGGTCATAGCACGGCGTTTATCAAAAAGGGAGTCGCGAACACGCATATTTAAATCTTGCAAATTTGAAATATCCTTTAATAGCTCATCATACCCACCCTCATTTTTCTTTTCTAAAATACTACTTCTTAAACGCCTCGCCTCTTTATCAATCCACTCTAGCAAGTCCGCATCCTTTTCCACACGCACTTCAAACATTTTGTCAATAATATCAAAACCATCTTCGAAATTTTTAGGACTGGCTAAAATGCGGGTTTGAATTTCATTAAAGGTGCTAAAATCGCTATAACGCACGGTAAAAAGGATATTTTTAGCCGTAGCAAAGGTGATGATTTCGGTGTGAAGGTTGAGATTTTTCTCATCATCAAGCTTTAAGCCTTTCATTAAAAAATGTGCATTGATTGTAATGCTAGTGCTATCCTCCCAGTATTTAGCACTTAGCTCTATCTCACCTCTTTCTTCCTCGCTTGGAAATTGCAAGTTAAAATGCGAAGAAATAAAACTAATCTCATCAGGCTTTGGGTGTAATAAATCTATCCAAAGGATATTTTGTGGCAAAGCTCCGCTTTTAAAGTCAAATTCTAGCCTTTTTACTAAGGCGTCTGGGGTTTTTGTGTAAATATAGAGCATTAAATTCCTTTAAAAAATAATAGTTTTATTTTTATGGATAAATATTCTATCCTCAAAAACTAAATCTAAGGCGTGAGAAAGAACATTTTTTTCTACATTTCTCCCTGCTTCTTGCATTTGCCTCCAACTAAATTCGTGATTGATATTAATCACATCTTGAGTGATGATAGGACCCTCATCTAAATTATTATTAACAAAATGTGCAGTCGCTCCTATAATCTTAACCCCTCTTTCAAAAGCTTGTTTGTAAGGGTTTGCACCGATAAAAGCAGGTAAAAATGAGTGATGAATATTAATAATTTTACCCTCAAAATGTCGCACAAAATTTGGACTTAAAATTCTCATATATTTAGCTAAAACTAAATAATCAAATTGATAATTTTCAAGGCACTCAAGCACCCTACCCTCTTGCTCCTCGCGGCTTGTATTTTCAGCACTGATGAGATGATAAGGGATATTAAATTTATCAACCAAGTCTTTTAATTCATTATGATTAGAAATCACGGCTTTAATGTTTGCTTCAAGCTCATTACTATAATGACGGATTAGTAAATCCCCCAAACAATGGCTTTCTTTAGTAGCAAAAATGACAATATCTTTTTTTCTTTTTTCGTGAAGTTCTATTAATGCTCCCTCTCCAAGCATAGCTTCAAGTGTTCCCACAAAGGCTTTTGGCTCAAATTCTCCCTCTAAAAGTGCGCGGAAAAAAAATATCTCTTCACCGACAAATTCATCGTTTTTAATAATATTAATATGATATTTAAAAATCACATCAGCAATTCTATAAATAAGCCCCTTAGCATCTTTTGTGCAAATTTTTAAGACATAGTGCATTTTAATCCCTCCAAATAAGCCATCATTTCTTTTTCTTTCTCGCTTTGTAATTTTAAGCCTAGCATTTTACCAGAAAATCCCTGCTTTAGATAAGTTTGAGCTTGAATTTGACTATGAAATTTCTCCTCATAAACACCTAAAAATTTAGCCCTTTCAATACGCTTTTTATCCCAAAGCCCTAGCCAAGATTTAAGCGGCATTAAAGAAGCGATTTTTAAAAGCTCTAAATCACTTATCTTTTTTTTAAAAAAAGGCTGAGAGGCTTGATTTAAAAGCTTTTTTTTAAGCTTAGATTTTTTACAAAATGGCTCTTTAATGTTAAAATAATTAAGATAAAGATATAAAAATAAAGCTTCATCTTTGACAAATTTCCTAGCATTTTCTAATAATTTTAAAAAATTCTCATCATCAAATTCCACACCAAAAAGCTTTTTTTCCAGCCCTAAATCCTGCAAAGTTTTATAAGCTAAAGCTAAATGCTCTCCTTTAAAAAATTTATAAAGCTCAGTATTGATTCTATCTTCACTTAAATCGCTTATATCCATAGTTTTCATTAAATTTAAGCTTTGAGGAGCTAGATGAAAATTAAAGCGAGAGACAAAGCCCACAGCCCTTAAAACTCTAAGACTATCCTCCATAAAACTTTTATCATCAATATGCCTTAAAATTCCGCTTTTTAAATCTTTAAATCCGCCATAAAAATCCAAAAGCTCACCACTAAAAATATTAATCATCAAAGCATTAAGGGTAAAATCACGCCTTTTAACTGCTAAAGCCTCATCGTTACAAAGTTGGACTTCAAAGCCTTTATGACCGAAGGCGTTTTTGTTTTCCGTTCTAGCTAAAGCTAAATCATAATTTTGAAATTTATAGACAAAAAAGCTTTTCCCATAGCCATTTGCACCAAGTTTTTGCATTAAATCATCAAATTTTTTAGGACTTATATCATAAACTTCTACATCAAAGTCCCTAAGTTCAAGCCCCAAAAAATAATCTCTCACACTCCCACCGACCAAATAAGCTCTTTGAGTATGAGGGCGTAAAAAATCGCTTATAAATTGAAGCTTATTTATTAAGTCTATCTTCGATATTTGCAAGTAAAAACTCTAAAAAATTAATCGTTAGCTCAAGTCTAGCGTCCAAATCTTCTTTTTTAGTGTCATTAAGCCCCTCAAAAAGCACCAAAATACGCTCTTTTAGGTTTTTCAAAAAGATGTCTTCATTTAAACTTTGCACCTTAGCTATGATGTTAGGATTTAAAATTTCACTTTCTTCGATAGGCTCTTCTTTTAAAGGCTCTTTCTTCGTTTCGTCTTGTTCGCTAATTTCTAAATTTTCTTGCTCTTCTTGGAATTTTGCCATTTGAATTTGCTCTAAAATGTCTTCTTGGCTTGTTTTTAAATGATCATCTTCAAGCACTTCTATTTTAGCTTCATCTGCTTTTTGATGTTCTTCCTCTTGCTCTTTTAGGCTTTGAAGTTGCCTTTCTTGTTCTTTGATTTGATGATGCACTTCATCAATCGTTTTTTTTGCTAAATCCTCTAAATTCATATTTTTATCAACCACCTTTTAAATTCGTTAATCTCTTCTTCGCTTTGCATAGTGAGAAAAAAATCAAGCATTTGTATGTTTAAATCCTTATTTTTAGAACGCAAACCACTCAACCTTCGAATAGCCACAATGGCATTTTCATTACTAGGATCATTTTTAAGTATCTTTTTATAAATTTCTAAAGCCTCGTTTTTAAGCCCCTGCGCTTCATAAATAGAGGCTTCTGTGATAGTATTTTTCATCATTTTCCTTGAAAAAATTTGAAATATTTTAGCACAAAGCTTTATTTTATTCAAGCAAAAAGCTAAGGGCGATCCCAACGATACACAAGGCACTAAATTTGCCGATTTTATCCAAATGCGCGTTCATAAAATGCTTAAAAACACTTCCGCCCAAAGCATAAAGACTAAGGCAAGAAAATTCTATGCTAAGAATTAAACTCATTAGAAAAAATAAATTTAAATGGATAAAAGAGGGCAAAAGAGAAAAGAAAAAAATCCACACTTTTGGGTTACTTACTGAAGTAATAAAGCCTTGCAACATAAGGGAAAATCGCCGTTTTTTTGTGATTTTATCCTGTTTTATGCTTAGTTTTGTTCGCCATAATTTAACACTCATATAAAGTAAAAAAGCGACGCTAAAATATTTTAAAATTTGAAAAATAAACTCAAATTGTGATAGAAAATTTAAGCTCAAAATGCAAATTCCAACAGCCAAAGCAAGTCCTACCAACTGCCCCACTATAACCCATAAAGTCGCTTTGTAACCTAAGCTAAGTCCTAAAGAAAAGGCTAAAAGCATATTAAAACCGGGCAAAAGAGAGATGGGCATAAGAGTAAGAAATAATAAAAAATATTCCACAAAAATCCTTATAATCTTAAACAAATCATATAAAAAATCGTCCCCAAAATAATGCTTAAAAGTGCATTTTTAAATTTAAGATGAAAAAGAAAGACAAAAACACAAGCTAAAATCATATCAAGTCCGTAAGGAGAACGCATAAAATCTACCCCATAAAAGGTGTAAAAAAATAAAATGATTATGATAAGTAAAGGCATATTTTTCTGTATAAAAAGCAAATTTTGACTTTCTTTTTTATGCTTAAAAAGAGCATAGGGCAAAACTCTAGAAAGATAAGTGCCAAGAAAAGCCGCAAAAATCATCATTAAAATATAATTTTCAAACATATTTTTTCCCTAAAAGAAGTAAAGCAAGTCCCACACTCAAACAAAAAGCAAACATATATGCCTTATCGATGCAAAAAAGTGCGATGAGTGAAAGCAAAGTGGCAAAAAGAAGAATTTTTAATTTGGGATTTTGCTTATAAAGCTCATAAGCTAAGACGATAAAAAGCGCATTAAGAGAAAATTCTATCCCACTATAATCAATCCTAACATTTTGCTGAAACAAAAATCCAAGCAAAGAGCCTAAAATCCAGTAGCTATGATTTAAAAGGCAAATAATAAAAATTAACCGAGAATGTCCTTTTTGCTTTAAATTTTTTATCTGTCTTTTTTTAGAGCTAATGATAGCAAAGCTTTCATCTGTGAGTGAGAAAATGGCATAATGTTTTAAAAAATTCATCTTTTTAAATTCTTCTAGCAAGGATAGGGTGTAAAAAAAGTGCCTGAAATTGACCAAAAATGAGGTTAAGGCGACCTCTAAAAACCCTGCCCCACCGCTTATTAAAGCAACTAAAATAAACTGCCCAGCCCCAGCATAAACGACCACAGAGCTTAAAAGCACTTCATAAAAGCTAAATCCAGCACTAGAAGCTAAAATTCCAAAAGCCATTCCAAGAGGGATATAGCCCATTAAAACAGGCAGAGTAATCGCTAAAAGTTTTTTCATTTGTTTTTAAAAAGGCTTTCTATATGTTTGCGTTTTTCTTGCTCTAGGGTTAAATTATTTTCTTCTTTTTGAATTTTTTCTTGCTTAATATCTTTAAAATAATAATAATCTATGCCAAAAAGTAAAGCGATAATAAAAAGCAAGGGAAGTAAAAAAACCATATGCACAACTTTCTTTAAAATTTAAAGAAAGAATTGTAGCGAAAATTTAGGACATTTTTTGAAAAACACTGCCATTATAAACGACATTTTCAGCTTTTTCGTTTTTTTCTATACTCTCTATTGCGCCGCTATTAAGTGCTTTTTGTATATCTTCATCTAAATCTTGATAAGAAAAAATCATATTGATACTAATTAAATTTGGTAAAGCTTCAAGCTTTTTGTAGGCTTTAAGCTCACTATCTAAATCCTCACTCTCTATTACCACGACCAATTTATCTTTTTCTTTAAGCTCCACAGAGCAAAGCTCTATCTTAGCGATACTTTCGGCTAAAATGTCAATCATCTCTTCTTTAGCGACAATCAAAACGCTAGAAAGATTCATCATAAACTCCTCATCAAAATCACCTTACCAAAACCAGAAATCAGCAAAGTGCTATCATCTAAAAATACGATAAATTCACTCATCATATCCAAATCCTCAAATTTCTTAACGCTTTTTAAAGTAGCTGTTTCAAAAAGCTCCGTAATACCGCTATTATTATCACTAAAAGCAGCTAATTTTCCACTAGGACTTAAGGCGCAAGCATAGATTAAAAAATCTTTTTGCAAAAAATTTTGCTCCTCTTTTCTTATCACACCCACACGCCTATCCGTGCCACAGCTTAAAATTACGCCATTTTTGTAACTCACTTGATAAATATTATCCTTATGTATAGCATTATAATTTTTAAGAATTTGCCATTTTTCTAAGTCAAAAAGCTCCACTTCTCCACTTTCAAACCCAGCTACAAAACTCTTTTTATCCTCACTTAAAACAATGTCATTAAGGCTAGAGTGAGAAAATTTAAAGCTTTTTAATTCCTTAAAATCCAAATTTAAAAGCTTGACTTCAGAGCCTATTAAACCAACAAGCAGGGTATTTTCATCGATAAAAAAGGCACGATTTACCCCCTCAAATTCAAGTTTTTTGGTTTTCAATAAACGCTTATTTTCATAAATGCTTAAATTTTTACTCCCAAAATCGCCCTCACTTAAAACGAGCATTTTATTATTAAGCACATCAATATAATAAATTTTAGCCCCTAAAGTTTCATAATAATTTTGCACTTTTTCAAATTTAACAAAGGGTTCATTTAGAAAAAGATCTTCATCTTGCCCTTTTAAATTTTGTGTCTCTAGAATATAAATTTCCCCCTCATCTGTGCCTATATATAAGCTTTTTTCTTCAAGCTTTAAAGCGGTAACATTAGAATTTAACTCCACCTTAAAGCCCATAAGCTCCAAACTTAACACAAAAAGAAGGAGGAATTTTTTCATTATTTTACGCCCTCGTTCATCACATCAAGTAAGTTGGATTTGCTCTTAAGTGCTTCATTTTTAAATTCCGCTTTAAAGGTATTACCCACCAAAGGCTTGGCATCACTTTGAGCGACATGGCACTGAATGCAATTATATCTTACCTCGCTAATCACATCGCCCGTTGGTTTATTTTTCCGAAAATCATAATAATGACTCGCAGGAGCAGCGATAGCACCGACATCCCTAGCGATAGCTTTATCGTGGCAAGTTAAGCAAGAATTACTCTCCTTTGTGATAGGGAGCATACCATCAAGATTATGCGAGATAAGCGGTGGAGCGTTTTCAAAAGCTCTTTCTAAAAGAGCTGATTCTCCAGCACCTAAGCCACTATAATTAATATCGCTTAAAACTACGCTATTTTCATTATTTAAATTCGCCTTTCTAAGTCCAATTTGCTCAGAACTTACCCCATTATTCACCGCACAAGCTGCTAAAAATAAAGCCGCCGCCGCAGAAACTAAGAAAATTTTATTTTTCATCTTTTTTCCTTAAATCAAAAATATTAAAACTCAAAGCATCATCGTTGCATACATCAATGCACCTACCACACCTTATACACTCGCCAGAATTCACACTCGCACTTTCCTTTCCTATCATCCAAAGCACTTGCTTTTCAGGGCAAACGCTCACACAATGATAGCACTTAGTGCATTTACTTACCCTATGCTTAATTTTAAGCAGGGCAAAACGCGTCATTAAAGCGTAAAAAGCTCCTAAAGGACATAAATGCGAACAAGTCGCTCTAGGACTTAAAAATGCGTCAATGCAAAAGATCACAAAAGCAACAAAAAGCCAAGAAGCTCCTCCAAAAATAATCCCTCTATGCACGATCCCTATATAAGAAATTCCTTCAAACACAGGCAAAGAAAGCGTGAAAGATAAGATTAAAACCAAGATTAAGAGATAATAACGCAAATTTTTGCTTAAAACTAAGCTTTTATTTGATTTAAATCCAAATTTCGCTCTTACAAAGGCAGCAAAATCTGTAATTAAATTCACAGGACATACCCAAGCACAAAAAGCCCTGCCCAAAAATACTCCATATAAAACAAGCACCACACAAGCTCCAAGTAAAGCCATAAAATCCACACTAAAACTAGCAAGATAAATTTGAAGCACAGCAAAAGGATCACTTAAAGGTATGGTAGAAAAAAGCTTAGATGAGCTTAAATCACCCTTTAAAATGAAGTCAAAGGCACTAAAAGCAAAAAGCACTAAAAGCAAAATTTGAACCACGCGTCTTAAAATGAGATATTTCACAACAAATCCTCCGCGTTTAGATAGTCTTTAGCCTTTTCATTATCAAGCTTTCTTTGCGTGCTAGAATTTTTGAGCTTATCTTCATCTTGCTTATCCCAGCCTTTAACATAATGCGCCCCAGCTTTACCCAAAACATAACTTCTTGGTAAAACGCGTATCGCTGCCTCTTCGGTAATGCAAGCTTTCTCACAAAGCCCACAGCCTACACAATATTCATGATCGACCACAGGTAGTAAAAAAGCGTGTTTAGCGGTGCGTTCATTTCGTTTTGTTTCGATTTTTAGGGCTTTATCTATTAAAGGACAGGCTCTATAACACGCATCACATTGTATGCCCCAGTGTGCCACACAAGAAGCACTATCGACTATGGCTATACCCATTTTAAGCTCTTTAACGCCATTTTCTTTTTTAAGATAATTTTTATCTAAAGCATCGGTTGGACAATCTTTAATGCAAGGAATATCCTCGCAAAGATAACAAGGAATTTCACGCGGCTTGAAAAAAGGTGTGCCATTTTGTGGCGCATCAAGCAAGGAGGCAAGTTTTAAAGTATCGTAAGGACAGGCTTTCACGCATAATCCACAACGAATGCATTTACTCAAAAATCTCTCCTCATCTTCAGCTCCGGGAGGACGCAAAAATACGCCCTCATCAGCCTTTAAAGCTAAAGTCGCTAAAAAGCCTCCTCCAGCACAAAGACACAAGCCCTTAAAGCTTTTGACGAAAAATTCCCTTCTATCCTTCATCATTAAGCCTTAGTGATTTTTACCGCACATTTTTTAAAGTCTGTTTGCTTAGAAAGCGGACAAGTCGCATCAAGGGTTACTTTGTTAATATACACATTTTCATCAAACCACGGCACATAAACAAGCCCTTTAGGTGGCTTATTTCTTCCTCTCATATCGACTTTAGCTTTGACTTTACCGCGTCTTGATTCCACCCATACTAAATCGCCTTGCTCAAGCTTGAGCTTTTTGCAATCTTCCTCGTTCATATAGCAAAGTGCTTCAGGCACAGCACGGTAAAGCTCTGGCACACGCATAGTCATAGTCCCGCTATGCCAATGTTCTAAAACCCTACCCGTAGAAAGCCAAAATGGATACTCCTCACTTGGACGCTCAGGTGCTTTCATAAAAGGTCTAAAGAAAATTTTAGCCTTGTTTTTAATGCTAAATTTATCTTCTGTTCTAGGACCTAACAAATCGCCTTTTTGTAAATTTTTATCAAAATCTCCATAAAAAGCAAAATCGCTCTTTGGCGCAGCTTTTTTCGCATAATAATCAAATTTGGTATTAAATCTCCACTGCGTTTCTTTACCATTTACCACAGGCCATCTTAAGCCTCTTACTTGGTGATAAGTATTAAAATCTGCTAAGTCGTGTCCGTGTCCTAAGCCGAATTTGCGGTATTCTTCCCAAAGATATTTTTGCACGAAAAAGCCATAGCCTTTAAATTCCTTTCCATCGCTACCAATGATCCTTCTTTCATCGCCATTAACCTCGCTATTATCATAACCTTTAGCAATTTTATCATCAGCCTTAAATTTCTTAGCTTCGGCATTAGCAAAAAGCACATCATAAAGCGTGTCTTCTTCGCTATATCCCATAGCCTTAGCTTCGTCTAAAACGCTTGGTAAATTTAATTTCTCATCGACTTTTTTCTCACCCCAAACTTCCTTAAGCTTGAAGCGTTTGGCAAATTCCATCACCTGCCAAGTATCACTCATCGCCGCACCCACAGGTAAAACCTGCTGTCTCCAGTGCTGCGTTCTTCTTTCTGCGTTACCATAAGAACCCCATTTTTCATAAATCATCGCACTAGGCAAAATCAAATCCGCCACTTTCGCTGAAATTCCAGGATAACAATCGCTCACAACGATAAAATTATCCATATTACGCGCCGCTTCTATCCAGTGATTTGCATTAGCGGTATTTTGCCAAGGGTTATTCACTTGAACCCAAGCAAATTTAATTTTGCCGTCTTCTAAATCACGCATAATTTTAAGATAAGGCGAACCCGGCTTTGGATTAATTGTCCCATTAGGAACTTTCCAAATTTTTTCAGAAATAGCTCTATGCTTAGGATTAGCTACGACCATATCTGCTGGTAAGCGGTGTGAAAAAGTGCCGACCTCTCTAGCCGTGCCGCAAGCTGAAGGTTGTCCTGTAAGTGAGAAAGCACCATTGCCCGGCTTTGCTTGTTTGCCTAGTAAAAAGTGTATCATATAAGCTTGTTCATTAACCCAAGTGCCTCTTGTGTGCTGATTAAAGCCCATAGTCCAAAAGCTCACTACTTTGCGATTTTTTTCTATATACAAATTTGCAAGCTCTTGCAATTTTTTCTTATAATCTTCCAAGCTCTCATCATCATCGCCCTTAGAAACCTTAGCTACATAGTCTAAAGTATAAGGCTCAAGTGCCTTTTTAAAATCTTCAAAAGAAATTTCCCAGTTTTTATCTGGCACACCTTGATGTGTCATTTTAAGCGTATCGCCAGCCTTAACACCCAAATAAGAAAGAGCAGTCGCCTCTTCTTCATCTAAGATTATGCTATTTTCTTTCGCAACCGTGTCTTTTTCGCTCTTTTTAAATTTAGGGTGGTTAGCATTTGCTCTCATACCATAGCCTATATCGGCATAACCTGTAGCAAAAACGCAGTGATTTTTAATAAAATCTTTATCCATAGCTTCAGGGTGATTATAAACAATTTCCCTTGCTATGTAGTTCCAAATCGCCAAATCCGTATTTGGCTTAAAGATGATTTCAGTATCTGCGATATGACTTGTGCGGTTTGAAAAAGTGCTAAGATTAACAACCTTAACCTTATCTAAATTACTTAGCTTTCTATCACTCACCCTAGACCATAAAATAGGATGCATTTCAGCCATATTAGCTCCCCAAGTGATGATAGTGTCGGTTAGCTCTATATCATCATAACAGCCCGATGGCTCATCAACGCCAAAAGTTTGCATAAAGCCCACAACAGCAGAAGCCATACAATGCCTTGCATTTGGATCAATATTATTTGTCCTAAAACCAGCTTTTGCAAGTTTGACGCTTGCATAGCCTTCTTGGATGGTATATTGCCCGCTACCAAAAATTCCAACGCCAGTAACTCCAAGCTCATTGTAAGCTTTTTTAAATTGCTTTTCCATTTCATCAAAAGCTCTTTGCCACGAAACTTGCTGAAATTTGCCTTTTTTATCAAATTCTCCCTTACTATTGACACGAAGTAAAGGCATTACAAGGCGGTCTTCACCATACATAATCTTAGCATTAAAATAACCCTTAATGCAGTTAAGCCCACGGTTTACAGGTGCGGCAGGGTCTCCTTTAATGGCGACTATTTTGCCATCTTTTCTAGCCACCATAATCCCACAGCCCGTTCCACAAAATCGGCATACGGATTTATCCCATTGCCATTCTTCCTTAGGTGCAGCCATTAAAGAGCTTGGCACACTCATACCAGCGACACTTGCAGCACTTGCAATTGCCGTATTTTTGATAAAATCCCTTCTATTCATTTTTTTCCTTTCAAGGTAAAATCAATATATTTTACCATTTAAAATCTTAATAAGATACAAAAATATTAAAAAAAATGAATAATTTTAAAGTATGAATTTATAGGACTTTTTTACTCTTTTTAATGATTTTAAAACATAAAATTATTAATTTTTAAAATAACCCATTTGAAACATTTTTTGATAAATTTGTGCAGTTAAAACCCCAGTCGTTGTGCTTTTTCCGCCGTGTTCAAGTAGTATGGTAACGACATAGCGAGGCTTATTATAAGGCGCGTAGCTTGTAATCCAAGTATGAGAACGCGTGTAATATTTAAGCTCGGCTTCATTGACCCTATTTTTATCCGCTTGAGAAAAACCTATAACTTGTGCTGTGCCTGTTTTAGCTGCCACTTTAATAGGCAAATGATTAAGATAGCGATAAGCCGTTCCACCTTGCTCATTTGCCACAGCATACATTGAATTCCTAATGTAAGGAAGTTGGCTTTTTTCAAAAAGTGTAAAAACTTCCTTAGGGGAGCTGAGATTTTTATCTTTTAAAAAATGAGGACTAACTTCCTCTCCTGTGGCAATTTGTGCGGTGTATTTGGCAATTTGCATAGGAGTTACTAAAAAATTGCCCTGCCCTATGCTAGTATTAAGCGTTTCGCCTTGATACCACGGCTTTTTATAGCGTTGCATTTTCCACTCTTTACTTGGCACGACTCCGACAAATTCATTAGGCAAATCTACGCCCGTTTTTGCCCCAAAGCCTATGCGTGAAAGCGTGGAGGCTATAAGATCTATCCCTACTTTTAAGCTCCCTTCATAAAAATACACATCACAACTATGCTTGATGGCGTGTTTTAGGTCCATAGAGCCGTGTCCGCTTCGATTCCAACAGCGAAAATTTCGCCCTGCTAACTCAACAGAACCAGAGCAATAAAACTCAGTGGCGGTATTGATGGAATTTGAATTTAAAAAAGCAAGTCCAACGCCCATTTTCACAACGGAGCCGGGTGGGTAATTTGCATTAACTAAGCGATTTGTAAAGGGGTGGTCTAAATTTTCTATTAAGGCTTTCCAGTCTTTTGTGGAAATTCCACGCACAAAAGGATTAAGGTCGTATTCAGGAAAGCTTGAAGCGGCTAAAATTTCTCCACTATAAGCGTCCATTATCACGGCTGCTCCGCTATTATCGGCAAAAATTTCGCTCAAATAACTCTGCAAAGCTATATCTATGCTTAAACTAATATCTTGTGAGCTAGAGTCCTTGTAAGAAAGCTCCTCTAAAACTTGATTGAAAGCATTAACCTTATAAACTCTCTCGCCTTTTTGTCCTTGCAAAATTTCATTATAATAACGCTCAATGCCACTTTTTCCCGTGTAATTTGTAAGCTTTGCTATCTCATTTTCACTTATATCTTGCAAATTTGCCTTTTGGGTGTAGCCTATGATATGCGAGGCTAATTTGCCATACGGATACTTACGCTTTGTCGTTGGGATAATGCGGATATTTTCATTTTGAGAAAGCTGTGAAAAATGCGGACTAATCTCATCATAGCTTAGAAAATCAATCACCTCGATAAAGTCTTGGTTATAGTAAGAATCAGCTCTCTTATAGTTTCTTACCAATATCGTTGCGTTAAGATCTGGAAAATGCTCTTGCAATTTGGCAATTTCAAGCTCTAGCTTACCCCTATGCTCCTTTTTAATGCTTAAATAAGGCTTAAGAGCTATGCTAAATCCTAAATCGTTCATCGCCAAAATTGAGCCATTTCTGTCTAAAATTTCACCTCTTGTTGGGACCAAATATTCTGTTTTAATGGAATTTTGTCTTGCAAGCTCCTCATAATAAACATTAGATTTTATACTAAGATAATACACCCTACTTAACAAAAGCACAAAGAAAAGAAAAATAAAAGCCACAACAAGACGCATTCTCATTAAATCTTACCTTTAAAAAACACAAAAGCAAACAAAGCTTCAAAACATATAGAAATAAAATAAGAAAAACTAAACAAAATTGTTTTTTCATTATTTGCATAAGAAAAAACAAGCTCTAAAATCACCACAAAAAGATAGGCACAAAAAACGAAAACAATAGGTGTCGCACTTGACATCTTTAAATTTGTTTTAATCCACCCCGCCAAAGCATAGTAAAAAATAAAAAAGGCTATCCAAGAAGAAAAAGGGAAAAAATCGTGAGTGATATCCGCAAAAAGCAAGAAAAATAAAGAAAAATACCAACGAAAATCAAGCTTTAAAAGCGTCTTTTCTCTCTCCTCTAAAAGCATAAACATATAGCAAAAAAAGAAGCCGTAAAATAAAGGAAGATAAGAAAAAACCGAACTTAAAATTTCATAAAAAATAAAAAAAATTCCTAAAAACACATAAGAAAAATTTAAGCTCTTATTATAAACACTTACCCTTTTCATCATAATCCTAGCGTCTTTTCTAAGATGATATTTTCTAACAAAGTTAAACCACTTTTATTTAAATTTGAAATCAGTAAAGAATTTTCAAAATCATTTTTAAGTTTTGTTTTTTGACTTTGATTAAGCTTATCTGCCTTAGTAAAAACTTTTAAAATTTGCTGATCGCCCCTCAAAAAACTTTTTAAATACGCATCGACACCTAAATCAATCTCTAAATTTGTATGTCTAGCATCGATAAGGTGTAAAAAAAGCTTTATGGAGGTGCGGAGTTTAAGAAATTCGTCTAAATTTTTATTCCAAATTTCTTTAAGATTTTTAGAAACCTTAGCATAGCCAAAACCGGGCAAATCAATAAAGTGAATTTTAAATTCTTCTTCATTTTTCTTGCATTTGATTTCAAAAAAATTAATAAGCTGCGTTTTCCCCGGTGTGCTTGAGCTTTTGGCGAGTTTTTTTTGCTTACAAAGGGCGTTAATGAGCGAACTTTTTCCCACATTTGAACGCCCCAAAAACGCCACTTCAGCACAATTTGCTTCAAAATTTGGGTCAAATTTAGCTAAAGAAGTGAGAAAAGTGGCGTTACTTATCATTTTTAAGCTCAAAAACAAAACGCGCAGGTTTATTTTGCCTGCTTTGCACTTGATAGATATTTGCTTTTCTATCGACTATGATTTTATCTCCATAAAGTTTTTTATCTGTGTTAATTTCGTGGATAAAGGCATTGCCATTGATCTCATAGGTATCTTTAGCAACATTGTAGATAAATTTATCTCCACTTCCTTTATAGGTTTTATCGTTAAGCATAATGCTAAATTTAGGATTTTTACTCGCTTCATAACGCAAAGGTTTTCTATTTTTATCCATAAAAATGACAAGCTCTTCGGCATTTAGCACATCTTTGCCTCTACTTACGACAACATTACCACTTAAGACACTCTTGCCTGTGTTTTCATCAGCATAAAAATTAAGTGCTTTAACCTCAATCTTATCGGCAAGTAAAACATTAAAGCTTAAAAAAAATCCAATGATTAATTTACAAGCCACGCATTAACTCCTTGCACTTTTAAAATTTTGTTTTTAGTATCGTAATTTAGCGTATTTCCCTTAACTACATTATCATTAAAAAGGGCTTTAAAATTTGTATCAGTGCTAATTTGCTTACTTGCAGTATTATAATTGATCTTTTCACTCATAATTTTAACTTCATCACTAATATAAACAACATCTCCTTCAAAAACGATATTTTCTTGCTTTTTACCCAAAACCTCTAAGGAATTTGCACTCAAATTAAAATCTCCACCTAAATTAATGAAATTTTTAAATACATCTTTATCATTATAACGCGTCCAAGTTTTTGCTTCATAGTAGGACTTTACGCTACTTGCATTTAATTCATAAGCGTATAAATGGTGCGCTTCGACATTTTTAAAATCAAGCGCATAGTTTTTTAAATCCATAGTGTAAGGATTTTGCATACCAAGCAAAGCAAAAATAATGCTAAAAAGAGTAATCAAAATTCCAAAAATTTTTATCGCCAAAGTGCGTCCCACTCTTTTTGCATAGCATTTCTTTCGATGATAAGCTCTATCATTTGTGCTACGGCACCACGCCCCCCTTTTTTCTTAAGCTTTACATCGACTTTTAAATCCTTATGTGCGTCTTTAGGCTTAAAACTAAGTTTGACAGCTTCAAGCAAGGCTTTATCGTTATGATAATCGCCTATGGCAGCACATTGTGAAAAGTCTAAATTTAATTTTACTAAAAGCTCTTTGGCACAGCTTAATTTATCTTTAATGCCCTGAAAGACAAATTCGATTTTTAAATCTTTAGCTCTTTGCTCTACGCAAGGGCTATTACGCCCTGTGATGATAGCTATTTTTTTACCAAGCTTAAGCCACGCTTCAATGGCAGCTCCGTCCTTTACATCAAATTCTTTAATCTCACCACCATTTTGCGTGTAAATAATCTTACCATCAGTTAAACAGCCATCAATATCTAAAAAAATAAGCTCTATCATCTTACTCTCTCACGACAAAAGCCCCAGCAAAAGCTCCGCTACTAGCAAAGTCTCTTGCCTCATCTTCACTTCTAAAGCCTGTTAAAAAGACGCGGTTTAGCCCATCAACAGAGCTTGTGCGTATAGTCGAGCTATAATTGCGGTAGGTTTTGTATTTTGACGCGGTGATTTCAGCTCCAGAGCGGTTTTTAAATGCACCAATTTGCACCATAAAATTCCCTCCCTCATAGACATTTCCACCGCCAGAAATTGCACCGCCACTTCCATAATTTACATTAGAATGCACGACTTCATTGCCCGAATTTTTATTACCAAAGCCTATAACTTCAAGTCTTACAGGTGCTGTTCCAGCGTGAATCATATCAATTTTTCCTGCCGCACCTTTAGATAAGTCGATAATGCGGTTATGTGCAAAAGGTCCGCGGTCATTTACACGCACGGTAACTTGACGATTATTATTTAAATTTGTAACCTTTAAAATCGTATTCATCGGTAAAGTTTTATGTGCTGCTGTTAGTCCGTTTTGATCATAAGTTTCGCCATTACTTGTTTTTTTGCCGTGAAAGCCCGGTCCATACCAGCTTGCTATCCCATCTGCTGTTTCGCCCACTTCAACAACGGTTGGATAATAAGTCTTACCATTAATTGTATAAGGCTTCATCGTGCCTTTATTGCCTGATTTAGACGGATCGCTTTTAAAATCATTAGTAGGGTAATAAACTTGTGCATTTCCATTAAAATTATCTCTAATATAGCTTGTAACTCCACAGCCACTTAAAAATAAAAGCGTAGAGCTAGCGAGAGCTAACTTGAGCATATGAGTTTTTTGCATTTTTCTTCTCCTTAATCGGTATTATAAGTTTTTGATTAATGCTTAAATGATTTTTACGAATTTTATTTAATTCTCTAATATCTTCTGCGTTAATACCGTACATTTTGGCGATTTTATAAAGCGAGTCTCCCGATTTAACAATATAAGTTTTTGTCATCGGTATCGTTGTATCGACTTTTTCAAGCTTGACATTTTTGAAATTTTTTTCAAAAAAGGCGACCTTATTAAGCGGGATATACATATAATAGCCCTTTCCCGGAGGAGTGAAGCTATGTCTAAATTGCGGATTATATTTTTTAAGTGTAGCTAAATTAAGCCCTGCACCCTTTGCAATGTCCCTAAGTGCCACAGATGAGGGGATATCAACCTTAACAAAATCATTACTCAAAGCATAATTCATCAAAGACGGGTCTTTTTGTAATAAAAATTCCCTATCACTTGCCAAAAAAGCAAGAGTTAAAATTTTGCGTATGAAATCTCTTGTTTCTAAAGAAAGATATTTTTTATCCGCATCAAGTAAGACGCGTAAATCATCACTCCCAGCCTGCTTAATCGCCTTTCTTAGCTTACCATTACCACAATTATAAGCCAAAAGTGCTAAATACCACTTGCCAAATTCATCTTTAAGCTCCTTGATGTAAGTCGTAGCAGCGTGGGTGGATTTCACTAAATCAAGCCTTTCATCAACATATGCATCGACCCTAAGTCCTAATTTTACTGCCGTTGGACGCATAAATTGCCAAACGCCAGCAGCCTTAGCGTTTGAAACGCTTCCCACCTTTAAGCCCGATTCAACCATAGCAAGATACAAAAGCTCCTGAGGAACATCTTCTTGAGATAAAATTTTTCTAATCATAGGAGTGATTTTAGAAAAATTTTGCACTGAATTTACCAAAACTCCCGCGTGTTTTGACTCTAAATCCTTTCTCACTTCCACGAAAATCAAATCGCTCATAAAGCTAGGATCAATGTCTAAATGCCTTAAAATTTGCACTTGCTTTTCATAATGCTCTGGTGCGTAAGTTTGAGAAAAAACGGAGGTTAATAATAATAAAATTAAAATTATTTTTTTCATTATTTTCCTTTAAAAAACAAAGCTTTAGAATTTTTTAAACAAAGTCTTAAAAGCTCATCTTTAGATAAATTTAAAAGCTCACTCATTTTATCCGCGACAAAATGCGTCAAAAGTGGCTCGTTTCTTCTTCCCCTAAAAGGCTCTGGGGTAAGATAGGGTGCGTCCGTTTCGATGAGCAATTTTTCCCTAGGAATTTGAGGTAAGATTTCTACCAAATTTTTAGCATTTTTAAAAGTCAAAACCCCTCCTATACCAAAATAAAAGCCATCATCTGCCAAACCAAGCAAAAGCTTACTTGCATTAAAACAATGCAAAACCCCACCACAAAGCTCTTTTGTGTGTTCTTTTAAAATGTGATAAGTGTCCTCATTTGCCTCACGCGTATGGATAATAATGGGCTTTTTAAATTCTTTAGCAAGTTGAATTTGAGCCAAAAAACATTTTTTTTGCATTTTTTTTTCGCCCTCATCTTTCAAGCGGTAATAATCCAGCCCACATTCTCCCACAGCTACGCATTTTTCATCTTTTAAATAAGCTCTTAATATTTCTTCATCATAGCTTTTTAACTCGTAAGGATGCACACCCACAGCAAAAAAAACATTTTCATAGCTATGTGCGATTTCACAGGCTCTTGGAAGGTCCTTAATGTCTGCACCGGGGATAATGATTTTTTCTATGCCATTATTAAAAGAGTGCTTTAAAAGCTCGTCTAAATCATCAAAATAACGCTCATCATCTAAATGACAATGCGTGTCGATGATCGTCCCCTCATCTTTAAATTCAAGATTTAAGAACATACTTCTATTCTATCCTTGCCATTATTTTTAGCGGCACTTAAAGCTTTTGATGCTTTTTCAACCAAATCATCAAGCTTGGCACCAGAATTTGCAAAAACAACACCTAAAGAAGCGGTAAAGAAAAGCTCATCTAAATTAATCAAAATGCCAGCATTTTTGATATTAACGCGTATGCGAGAAAGAATTTTAAGTGCTCTTTCTTGGCTAATATTTTTAAGTAAAATTCCAAATTTTTCAGCACTATAACGCCCTAAAATATCACGCCCCTTAGTTTCAGCGATCATTTCATCGGCACAAATTTTAATAATGCTATCGCCTATTTCAAAGCCGTATTCATCATTAATGCTTTTTAATTCGTCAATATCTAAAAACGCAAAAGCGAATTCTTGCTCTCCACTCGCAATATCATTGAGATAATCCTCAACCTCAGATCTAAAAGTATAGTGATCCTTAAGACCTGAAGTATGGTCTAAATTATTATAGGTTTTGATAAATTTTTTATCTTGCATATAGTTTAAAACTCTATCCAAACGGCAGTTAAAAAGCTCCTTTAGTAAGGGTTTGATGAGATAATCATTTGCACCATTTTTAAGAACTCTAGCTTCTGCTACATCATCTTTTTCGCCTAGCAAAATAACTCCCAAATCATCATCGTTATACTTTGCTCTAATCTCAGTCAAAAGCTCCTCACCACTTACCACAGGCATTTTCGCATCAGCGATAATGAGCTTTGTATCATCATTATCCTTTAAATAAAGCAAAGCCTCCTCACCGTGTGCGGCAGCTAGGACTTTAAAAAGTCTTTGGGAAAGAAATTTTTTAATTTCATTACGCTCCGGAAGTTTCGCCATAGCTAAAATGACCTTTGTCTTAGCGTAATAGCTAAGTGTAGAAATCGCATCTAAAATTTGATCGACGCAAGTATCGCTTTCTTTAAAAATATAATCAAGGATATTTTTATGCATAAATTCTTCGCGTTTGTTTGTATCATTACTTGCTGTTAAAACGATTGCGGGGATTTTATCAGCGACCACATCGACAATTTCCCCGTTCATCGCATCAGGCAAACATAAATCCACAAAACTTAAAAAATAGTCATTATTTAGCATAGCAATAGCCTCAGCCATAGTATGAGCGATATCAACTTCGTAATTTAAGGTATTTTGTATCTTTTTAGCTAAAAGCTTACTTAGCATTTTATTATCATCAATTAGTAAAATTTTTTTCATCACTTTCCCTTACAAATAAAAGTCAAAATTGTAGCAAATTTAAACCACATTTTAGTTAATCCTCAAACAAAGTCCTTGCAAATTGCAACGCTTCATCGCTGATTTGCTCTCCACTTACCATTCTAGCTAACTCCTTAATTCTCTCTTCTTTTTCAAGCTTTTTGACATAACTTTGTTTGCCATTTTTTTCTACTAGAAAATGATTATGTGCTTTTGAAGAAAGCTGAGGCAAATGAGAAATGGCAAAAATTTGATAAAAGCGACTCAATTCATCTAAAACTTTAGCTATACTCATCGCCTCTTTTCCGCTTAAATTTGCATCGATTTCATCTAAAAATATAATGCCACGCCCCGAATTTAAAATTTTACACTCGGTCGCGATAAAAGCAAGTCTTAGGCGGTTTAATTCTCCTGAGCTAAGATTTTTAAGCTTGGTTTCACTCACGCTTAATTTAATTTCATCTTTTCCAAAAAGATTAATTTCATCATTTTGCACACAATCAAGTTTTAAATTTTTCATATAAAGTTTAGCTAAATAATCATTTAAAAAATCTTCCAAAACTCCCAAATTTCTTACCCTAGCTTCACTTAAAATATGTGCTTTTTTTTCTAACTTTTCCTTTAAATCGCGATTTAAAAGCTCTAATTCTTTTTTCTCAAAACTCAAATTTTCATAATGCTCTAATTCTTTTTTCTTAAGTTCAAGAGTTTCTAAAGCTCCTTCAATGCTTTCATAACGCTTGATGAGATAAGACAAGTCGCTAATGCGGTCTAATAATGCCTCAATGTCAAAGTCAAGCTCTTCCATTTTTTGATTTTCAGCAATAATGCGTAATTCATTAAAACATTCACTAAAAAAATTCGCATCCACCTCGCTTAAATTTAAAGCATCTAAAACGGCTTTTTCATATTCAAAAATTCCACCGACTTTATTCCACGCTTCTTCTATTTTATCACGCTTTGAAAGTCTTTTTTTAAGTTTTAATAATTCTTCATATTCGCCTGATTTTGGATTGATTTTAGAAATTTTTTCAATGTGCGTTTGGGCAAGTTCTTTTAGCTCCTCAATTCTCCTTTCTTCCTCTAAAACCCTATTAAGCTTTAAGGAATTTTCATTGTATTCTTTAAAAATTTGCTCGAATTTTTCTTTAGTTTCATTAAATTTTGGATTTTTCGCACTCTCTAAAGCGTCTAAGAGTGTGAGAAATTTTTCATTGCTAAATTCATTATTATCCTTAACGCTAAGATATTTTATGAAGCTTTTGCTAAGGCTTTGGAGGCTTTTTTTAGCTATGCTTTGATTATTGATAAAATATTTTGTGCTTTTTTCCTTAAGCATTTTAAAGACATTTTCGCTCTCGCTTTCTATGCCAAAGCTTTCTAAATCAAGCTCGTCATCAAGCTCAAGCTCAACAAATTTAGCCTCACTCTCACCAAAGCCAAAAGCCGCAAGTATCCCCTTAAATAGCACAGATTTCCCCGCTCCACTTAATCCACTAAAAACAGTAAGCCCTCCACTAAGCTTTAAATTTGCCTCTTTAAAGCTCAAATTTTCTTTCATTAAAATACGACTAATCATCAATTGCCCCAGTTTAATTTTTCTTTTAAAATTTGAAAATAGTCCCTATTTTTAGGGTGGATTAAGCCCACGCCTTTATCGCTTAATCCTACCTTAATGCTTTTAAATTCATCAACTTCATAATGCTCTTGCCCATCCACGCACAAAATGCAGTCCTTAGCACCTACCTCAAGCTCAAAGCCACGCGGTAAAACAATGGGTCTTTGCGTAAGAGAATGCGAACAAACGGGCGTTAGGATAAAAACTTCCGCTAAAGTATAGACTATGGGACCATTTGCACTTAAATTATAAGCTGTTGAGCCTGCTGGAGAAGCTATGATAAGACCATCTCCAAAGTATTGATTAAAAATTTTACCCCTTCTAAAAACCTCAATACTCACCATAGAATTCATTTGTTTTCTAAAAAAAACAATATCATTAAAGGCATTTTTGCGTAAAATTTGACCTGCTTTTGTTTCAAGTGTAAGTTCGAGCATAAAGGGTATTTCAAGTCTAAATTGACCTTGAAAAAAGTCCTCAAAAAAATTAGGAGCATCTTGCAAAGATAAGGTAGTCAAAAAGCCAAGCTTCCCTGCATAAATTCCCAAAATAGCCTTTTCATACTCATAAGCCTTTCTACAAAGCGAGATTAAAGTACCATCACCACCTAAAGAAATCACAAAATCACTCATTTCAAAAAGTCTATTAAGCTCAAAACTTGCCAAATTGAGCCTTTGTGAGCTTTCTTTAAAGAGCAAAAGCTCAACGCCCTTTTTTTTCAAAATGCTTTCAAGATTTGCGATTTCGGTATCTAAATTTGAATTTGGTCTTGAAACAAGCCCAACTTTCTTAACATTTTTGTAATTAAATTTCTTTTGCATAAAAAAATTATAACAAAACTTAGCAAAGCAAAAGAATAAAGATATTATAATTTCACAAATTTATCTTTGTAAGGAAAAAAATGCGTAGTCATTATAATACAGACTTAAATAAAGCTAATATTGGCGAGGAAGTGAGACTTTGCGGCTGGGTTAATAGCTACCGCGACCACGGCGGAGTGATTTTTATCGACCTAAGAGATAGAAGTGGGCTTATCCAACTAGTATGCGATCCAAACGATAGTCAAAAAGCTCACGAAATAGCCTCTAGCGTAAGAAATGAATTTGTTTTAATCGCTCACGGAAAGGTGCGTCCAAGAGGCGAGGGACTTATTAATGCCAAGCTTAAAACAGGTGAAATTGAAGTTGTGGTAAGTGAGCTTATTGTAGAAAATGAAAGTATGGTGCCACCTTTTGCCATAGGCGATGAAAGCGTTAATGAAGAGCTTCGTTTAAAATACCGCTTTTTAGATCTTAGAAATCCACGCCTTTACGAAAATTTCGCTTTACGCTCAAAGGCTTGTATAGCGGCTAGAAATTCCTTAGCAAATATGGGCTTTTTGGAGGTGGAAACGCCGATTTTAACCAAGGCTACGCCAGAGGGGGCGAGGGATTATTTAGTGCCTTCTCGTGTGCATCAGGGTGAATTTTACGCCTTGCCTCAAAGTCCGCAACTTTTTAAGCAACTTTTAATGTGTGCGAATTTTGACCGCTATTTTCAAATCGCAAAATGCTTTAGAGATGAAGATTTAAGAGCGGACAGACAGCCTGAATTTACGCAAATTGATGTAGAGATGAGCTTTTGCGAACAAAAAGATGTTATGGCAGTGGCGGAGACCTTTTTGAAAGATATTTTTGCTGCTTGTGGTAAGCAAATTAGGACGCCTTTTAGACAAATGAGCTATAAAGAAGCTATGGAAAATTATGGGAGCGATAAGCCTGATTTGAGATTTGATTTAAAACTGATCGATGTGATTGACATTTTCGCCAAATCAAACAACGAAATTTTTACAAATATCGCAAAAGATCCTTATAAAAACCGCATTAAAGCCTTAAAAGTGCCAAAGGGAGATACGATTTTTTCAAAAAGGCAAATGCAGAGATTTGAGGAATTTGTGCGTAAATTTGGCGCTCAAGGCTTGGCTTTCATACAAGCTAAAGAAGACGGACTTAAGGGTCCGCTTTGCAAATTTTTTGGCGAAGAAGATCTAAAAGAGCTTGAAAAACGCTGCGAACTTGAGGTCGGTGATGTCGTATTTTTTGGTGCTGGAGTAAAAAAGGTCGTGTTAGATTATATGGGGCGTTTTAGACTTTTCTTAGCGGAGGAGTTAAAGCTTTTAGACCCTAGCATTTTAGAATTTTTATGGGTTGTGGATTTCCCTATGTTTGAGAAAAATGATGACGGCTCTTATTCTGCTATGCATCATCCTTTCACTATGCCTAAAAACATTGATGAAGAAAATTTGGAAGAAATATCTTCCATAGCTTACGATGTGGTTTTAAACGGCGTTGAGCTTGGTGGTGGAAGTATAAGAATTCACAAAAATGAAATTCAACAAAAAGTCTTTAAGCTTCTTAATATCAACGAAGAGGAGCAAAGAGAGAAATTTGGCTTCTTGCTTGATGCCTTAAGTTTTGGAGCACCCCCACACGGAGGTATAGCTATAGGACTTGATAGGCTTATAATGCTAGTAAGCAAAGCAAGTAGCATAAGAGAGGTCATAGCCTTTCCTAAAACGCAAAGAGCGCAGTGTCTGATGACAGAAGCACCGAGCGAAGCAAGTAAAGAGGCTATGAGAGAACTTGGACTAAAATTAAGGGAGAGTGTAAAATGAAAGAATTGTTTTTAATCATAGGAGCGCCGGGTAGCGGCAAAACAACAGATGCAAGTTTAATCGCCAAAGATGATGTTAATATCACGCATTATTCTACGGGCGATTTATTAAGAGAAGAAGTTGCAAGTGGCAGTGAACTTGGTAAAACCATAGATAGTTTTATCTCTAAAGGAAATTTAGTGCCTTTAGATGTGGTGATTAACACTATTGTTACAGCACTGAAAAACGCACCGACAAAAACTATCATCATCGATGGCTACCCTAGAAGCGTAGAGCAAATGATAGAATTTGATAAGGTTTTAAACGGACAAAATGAAGTCATTTTAAAAGGCGTGATTGAGGTTCGCGTAAGTGAAGAAATCGCTAAAGATAGAATTTTAGGCAGGAACCGCGGAGCTGATGATAATGAAGAAGTGTTTTATAATAGAATGAAAGTTTATATTGAGCCTTTGGAGGAAATTTTAAGCTTTTATCAAAAGAAAAAATTACATTTCATTATAGACGGCGAAAGGGCTATTGAGTCTATTGTAGCGGATATGAGAGAATTAATCAAAAAAATTCAAAATATTTAATGAAAAAGTGGCATTTGCTGATATTAAAGCATTTGCCAAACTTTCATTTCGTAAATCTTATATAAAATCAAGCAAGGGATAAAAGCTTTCACTCTATCCCAATTTTAATCATTTTACAAATTAAAATTTGCGTCCATTTTTACCAGCGATGATAAAACGAAGAGCATTAAGTTTGATAAAGCCTTCGGCATCTTTTTGATTATATACTTCATCTTCTTCAAAGGTGCAAAAAGCGGCATTAAAGAGGCTATCATTCGCACTTTCACGCCCTACGACCATCACGCTACCCTTGTAAAGCTCCAACCTTACCTTACCATTAACAAATTTTTGACTCTCATCGATTAAGGCTTGAAGCATTAATCTTTCCGGAGAAAACCAAAAGCCATTATAGATAAGATGAGCATATTTAGGCATTAGCTCATCTTTTAAATGTGCCGCTTCTCTATCAAGCGTAATGCTTTCAATGGCTCTATGTGCCTTTAGCAGTATCGTCCCGCCCGGTGTCTCGTAGCAACCCCTACTTTTCATACCTACAAAGCGATTTTCCACGATGTCAAGGCGTCCTATGCCGTGTTTTGAGCCTAGCTCGTTAAGTTTTGCTAAAAGTCCGGCTGGGCTTAAAAACTCATCATTAATCGCCACTAAATCGCCCTGTTTAAATTCAAGCTCTATAATTTGACTTTCATTTGGTGCCTCTTTAGGACTTTTAGTCATTCTCCACATATCATCTTCCGCTCTTGCTGCAGGGTCTTCTAAAACAAGTCCTTCGTAAGAAATGTGAAGCAAATTTGCATCCATTGAATAAGGAGATTTACCCTTTTTCTTGGAAATATCTATGCCGTGTTTTGCTGCGTAGGCTAAAAGCTTTTCGCGACTATTTAAATCCCACTCTCTCCAAGGAGCGATGATTTTTAAATCAGGATTAAAGGCTAAATAACCAAGCTCAAAACGCACCTGATCATTACCCTTGCCAGTAGCACCGTGGCTAACTGCATCAGCTCCTGTTTGTAGGGCGATTTGTGCTTGAGTTTTGGCGATTAAAGGGCGCGCTATGCTTGTGCCAAGTAGATATTCTCCCTCATAAATAGCATTTGCTCTAAACATAGGGAAAACATAATCTTTAACAAATTCATCTTTTAAATCTTTAATGAAAATATTTTCTTCTTTAATGCCAAGTGATAAAGCCTTAAGCCTAGCGGGTTCAAGCTCTTCACCCTGCCCTATGTCTGCTGTGAAGGTAACGACCTCACACCCATACTCATCTTGAAGCCATTTTAAAATAATGCTCGTATCAAGCCCACCAGAATAAGCCAAAACCGCTTTTTTAACTTTATCTTTCACCTTAAACTCCTTTATAAAATTTCCGTAAAATTCTAGCAAAAAAGCCTTAAGTGAAAGTTTTTTAAAGCAAAATTTGTTCCAAAATAATTTTTAATTTGCATTTTTTTGCTAAAATTCCCCTTATGAGAGTTGATAAATTTTTAAATGTAGTTAATATTACTAAACGCCGTAGCATAGCTGAGGATATGTGTAAGAGTAAGGTTGTGGATATTAATGGCGTGATTGTAAAGCCTAGTAAAGATGTGAAAATAGGCGATATTATCACGCTTCATTTAAATGAGCGTAAAGAAAGCTATAAGGTCCTTGCCCTACCTACAAGTAAAAATATACCAAAAAACGCACAAAGCGAGTATGTGAGTAAGCTGTGAGGGAATGGATTTTAAAACAAGATGAACTTAATGAGCTTTTAAAACACTTGCCAAATAGTGGCGTTGTGCTACTTCGTGGAGATTTAGCAAGCGGGAAAACAAGTTTAGTCCAAGCCTTGCTAAAAAAAATAGGTTTTGACGAAAACGCAAATTCGCCGACTTTTTCTTTAATGCAAAGCTATGAAAAAGATGCAAAAAAAATTTATCATTATGACATTTATCAAGTGGGTTTAAATGGCATTTTGCAAAATGGCTTATTTGAAAATTTTTTTGAAGAAGGTTTGCATTTGGTTGAATGGGGCGATGAAAATTTAGAAAAAGCTTTAAAAAAAATGGGAATTAAGCCCTATATCATAGAAATTTTTCCTTTAAATCAAAGAAGAAAGTATGTGATTTATGAGTAAATTAGAAGTTTTACATTTAGAAAAAGTGATTAAAAAAACGAAAATTATCCACGACATCTCACTTGAAATTCAAAGTGGAGAGGTCGTAGGACTTTTAGGTCCTAATGGTGCTGGCAAAACGACAACTTTTTATATGATATGCGGTCTCATTACACCTAGTGGAGGTCAGGTCAAACTCAATGGCACAGACATCACTAAAGAACCGCTTAATAAAAGAGCAAGGCAGGGCATAGGCTATTTGCCACAAGAAAGTAGCGTTTTTAAGGATTTAAGCGTAGAAGATAATTTGCTTTTGGCTGCTGAAATTTTCTATAAAGATAAAAAAATTTTAAATGAAAAAGTGGAAAAAATGCTAGAACTCTTAAGCATAGAGCCTATACGCCTTAGAAAAGGCTTAAGTTTAAGTGGGGGGGAAAGAAGGCGTTGCGAAATCGCAAGAAGCTTGATGTGTGAGCCTAAATTCTTACTTTTAGATGAGCCTTTTGCGGGGGTTGATCCCATCGCTGTGGCTGAAATTCAAAATCTTATCAAAGAGCTTAAAAGACTTGATATTGGAATTTTAATCACAGACCACAATGTCCGCGAAACCTTAGCTATTTGCGATAGGGCTTATGTTATCAAGCAAGGCACACTTTTAGCTAGTGGAAATGCTAAAGAAATCGCACATAATCAAGATGTGAAAAAATACTACTTAGGAGCGGAGTTTAAACTCCTTGATTGATGTTAAGACAAAAATTAAGCCAAAGTCCTAAAACAAAGCTTTCTAACACCTTACGCTCTTGGCTTCCTCTTTTGCAAGCAAACATTGAGGATTTAAAAGAAAGCTTAGATAAATTTGCTGAGGATAATCCTTTTCTAAGCATAGAAGAAAAAGCACAAACTCAAAAAAATGGACAAAACTATTATGATAATTTCTTTAAACGCAATGCCAAAAGCGACATTTTAGAGCAAAAAGCTTTAAGGGAGCGAAGCGTTTGGGAGCTTTTAGACGAGCAAATTATCCCCCCTCTTTTTCCCACTGCAAAGTCTCAAACCATAGCTAATCAAATCATACAATGCCTCAATCACGAAGGCTATTTTGAATATGATGAAACAATTTTGAGAGAATTTACCAAAGAAGAGGTAGAAAAAATTCGCACACGCTTTAAATATTTAGAGCCTGTGGGTGTGGGAGCGATAGACTTTAAGGAAGCTTTTTTATTTGCCTTAGAAAATATAGAAATTAAAAATGATGAGCTTTATGAATTTAGCAAAATGCTCATTTTAGATTTTGAAAATATTCAGCAATATACAAAAGAAAAGCTTTATAAAGAAGCTATTGAGATGATTAAAAAATTTTCTATCCCGCCCTTTTTGGAGTATTTTGAAGAAAGCAGAGCAATAGTGCCTGATATTTTTATTTTTAGAGAAAATGGGGAAATTAAAGTTAAAATTAACGATGATTATTACCCAGAAATTCACATAGAAACAGACGGCTTAGAACACGAATTTTTAAGCAGCTATTTAAAAGAAGCTAGAAATTTAGTCGATGCACTTGCTATGCGTAAGGCGACCTTATATAAAATAGGCTTAATGATAGTCGAGCATCAATATGAATTTTTTTTAGGAAAAGAAATTAAGCCTATGACCTTGAAAGATTTAGCACAAGATCTAGAGCGTAATGCCTCGACCATTTCAAGAGCCATTGCTAATAAATATTTAAGTTGTGATAGAGGGCTTATCCCTCTAAAAGATTTTTTTGCCTTTGCTCTTGATGAAGATGGAGAGACTTCAAATGCTAGCGTTAAGGACTTTGTCGCAAATTTAGTCAAAAACGAAAACAAACAAAAGCCCCTAAGTGATAGTAAAATTTTAGAACTTATCCTAGCGGAATTTAAAATCGACATAGGAAGAAGAACGATTACCAAATACCGCAAACAACTAGGCATCACAAGCTCTACAGATAGAAAAAAACTTTACGAGCTAGAAGGCTCGTAAAATTAAAACGGCCACACCGCCTCGATAAATTTACTACCCCAAGGCTTTCTCGTGCTTCTATCTACTTCACCTTCGGTTTTGTAAAGAATTTTCGCATCGGCTATGTATTTACTATCTATAGTATTATCCTGTCCTATATCATAAGGGCGAATCACACCGCTAAGTTGGATAATTTGCTTCTCGCCGTTAATCAAAAGCTCCCTAGAACCTTCAATGAAATAATTTCCATTTGAAAGAATTTTAATCACCCTTGTAGAAATAGTCGTATTAAAACTTTCATTTCTACTTTGTGTGCCTGTGCCTGTGTAGTTATTTGTGCTATTTGTTTGAAAGCCTATGTTGGAATAGGAATTGACCCCATTTAAGACCTGATTAACAGCGCCTGTGCTACCCACTAAAGCACCGCCACCCAAATTGGCATTATTTGTTCTGCTGGTTGTTTTGTTTGCTTGTGTGCTTTGCGTTGTGCTTTCTTGTATGATGACGGTAACTAAGTCATTGACATTCATCGCCTTTTTATCGGAAAATAAAGGATTATCCCCCTTGCCAAATAAGGATCCTGGTGCTGATTCTACATTATGACTTTGCTTAGGTGCAAGCTCTTCGACATAAGTTGGCGGTTTCATCGAAATTTCAGGATCTACCACAGCACTACATCCAAAAAATGCAAATGGTAATATATATACGAAAACTTTTTTCATTTCTGTCCTTTGATATGAATTTTTTATATTTTTTCGTTACAATAACTTCAAAACCTTAGAAAGCAAAGAGCGTTCCAAGTTTAAATTCAAAGGAAAAATAATGGCAAATCTTTATCTTATGCGGTCAAAAAGCGATGATTTAAATACCCTCATCACCAAAAAACTTTTAGCAAACTACACAAAACATTATAAAAATGTAGCCATTTACTGCCCTGTGATTTATGTGCATAGAATAGCCACCGTGCAGGAGTGGCTTGAAGAATTTAACATCAAACAAAGCTCAAAAGAAAGTTACGGCTTTACCTTACGCGATGCGATGAATACCTTTAGCCACGATCCTCACTATTTTTTCAACAAAATTTTAGAAGAATATGAAAATTTAAAAGCTAAATATAACTTTGTTTTAGTAACAAGTTTTTCGGAATTTGGCATTTTAGATGGCTTTGAATTAAGCGTTAAACTTGCTAAAAATCTTAACACCCCCATAGCCGCCATTATCGACCAAAAAGACCAAAATATAGCAAGAAAGATCTTTGATGAAAGCCTTAAGGGAGAAAATTACGCCTTAATTGACGCAAATTTTGATTTTAATGAGCTTATGAATTTAAAAGAATATGAATTTATCACACCCAATCGTTTTAAATTTGAGCTCATTAAAAAAAGTGTGAAAAATAAAAAAATCGTTGTTTTGCCAGAAAGCGATGATGAGAGAATTTTAAGAGCAAGTGAAATCCTACTTAGAAGTAATGTCGTTCATCTCATCTTACTTGGAAATGAGACTAAAATCAAAGAAGATGCCCTAAAGCTTGGACTAGATCTTAATGGCATTGAGGTGTTAGATCCTGCAAATTCGCCCCTATGTGAAGAATTTAGTGCTATGCTTTATGAGGCAAGAAAGGCTAAGGGGATGAGTTTAGAAGAAGCCGCTAAACTCGTTAAAGATAGAACTTATTTTGGCACAATGCTCGTGCATAGTAAAAAAGCTGACGCTATGGTAAGTGGTGCTTCAACCACCACAGCCGAAACAATACGCCCAGCCCTTCAAATCATCAAAACAAAAGAGGGCATTAATTCCGTCTCTGGCATTTTCTTTATGGGACTTGAAGATAAGGTTTTAGCTTTTGCAGATTGTGCGGTGAATCCTAACCCAACAGCCGAGCAACTCGCTCAAAGTGCTTATGTAAGTGCTTTGAGTGCTAAGGCTTTTGGACTTGAGCCTCGCATTGCAATGCTTTCTTATTCTAGTGGAGATAGCGGTAAAGGTGAAAGTGTAGATTTAGTCAATGAAGCTTTAAAAATCGCTAAGAAAAATTACCCAGAATTACAAATCGATGGTCCTATGCAATTTGACTGCGCTTATGATGCAAAAACAGCCGCAAAAAAAATGCCAAATTCCACCATAGCAGGCAAGGCAAATGTTTATATTTTTCCTAATCTTGACGCGGCAAATATTTGCTACAAAGCCGTGCAAAGAACGGCAAATGCCCTTGCCATAGGACCAATTTTACAAGGACTTAAAAAGCCTGTTAATGATTTAAGTAGAGGCTGTTTAGTAGAAGATATAGTCGATACCGTAATTTTAAGTGCGATTCAAGCACAATAAGGATTAAAAATGAAAATTTTAGTTTTAAATTCTGGCTCTTCTTCCATTAAATTCAAACTTTTTGATAATAAAATAGTCTTAGCAAGTGGTTTGGTCGAAAAAATAGGCAATAATCAATCTAAAATCGAGCTAAAAAACGCCAAAACAGGCACAAAAATGCGCCGCGATACACATATGGGTAATCACGAAAAAGGCTTACAACTAGTCGAAGAGCTTTTTAATGAAAGTGGGATTTTAAAAGATTTAAACGAGCTTGATGGCTGCGGACATAGAATAGTGCATGGAGGGAAGAATTTAACGGAGCATTGTTTAGTTAATGACTTCGTGCTAGAGGAAATTGATCGCGTTAGCACCATAGCCCCACTTCACAATCCAGCCCATTTAGCGGGGATTAAAACTATGCTTAAAGCCGCTCCTAAAGTTCCAAATGCGACCATTTTTGATACGGCTTTTCATAAGAGTATGCCCGATTATGCCTATATGTATGCGCTTCCTTATGATTATTATACAGAATATAATATTAGAAAATATGGCTTTCACGGCACTTCGCATTCTTATGTAAGCTCAAGAGCGGCAGCCTTAATGAATAAAGAAAAAATTAACGCCATAAGCGCACATCTTGGCAATGGTGCTAGTGTGTGCGCCATAAAAAATGGAAAAAGCATAGATACCTCTATGGGCTTTACACCTCTTGAGGGTTTGATGATGGGAACAAGATGTGGAGATATCGACCCTGCCACCCTACCCTTCATCGCTAAGGCTAAGAATTTAAACGCCGATGAGCTTGATACTATGATGAATAAGCAAAGCGGACTTTATGGCGTTTGTGGCTATAACGACTTTCGCGATGTAGTAAGTGAAATTCAAAATGGTAATAATCTCGCTCACCTCGCCCTTGATATGTATTGTTATCGTTTGGCTAAATATATAGGCTCTTATTTTGCCATCTTACCGCATACAGACGCCTTGATTTTCACTGCTGGAGTAGGAGAAAATGCCTCTTTAGTGCGTCAAAAAACTTGTGAAAGACTTAAACATTTGGGCTTTGAGCTTGATGATAGCCTAAATGAAAGTGATAAGGATGGGGAAAGAGAGATTAGCAAAGCAAATTCTAAAGTGAAAATTTTTGTTATCCCCACAGATGAAGAGCTTGAAATCGCTAAAATCACAGAAGAGCTTATTAAAAAAGCTCAAAATTAAGGCTTAGTGGTTTAAAACCTTATTTAAAAATTCTCTAAGCCTTTCATTTTTAGGATTTTCAAATACGCTTATTGGGCTTTCATCAACGGCGATTTGCCCCTTGTCCATAAAGAAAATGCGATTTGCCACATTTTTCGCAAAGCCCATTTCGTGCGTTACTACAAGCATAGTTAAACCCTCTTTTGCCAAATCTTTCATAATGTTTAAAACCTCACCTATCATTTCAGGATCCAGTGCAGAAGTAGGCTCATCAAATAAAATCACATCAGGATTCATCATCAAACTTCTAGCTATGGCTATGCGTTGCTTTTGACCGCCTGAAAGTTTGTGTGGCATATAGGTTTTTTTATCTTCTAAACCCACTTTAGAAAGTAAAATTTCCGCCTTTAAAGTCGCTTCATCTTGACTTAAAATTCCCGTTTTAATGGGCGTTAAGATTAAATTCTCAAGGACATTTTTATTTGCAAAAAGGTTAAAATGCTGAAAAACCATACTCACTTTTTGGCGAATTTTATTAATATCAACCTTTTTGTCTAAAATATTTTCTCCTTTGATAAAAATTTTACCACTATCAGCAAGTTCTAGCTTATTAAGACAGCGTAAAAAGGTGCTTTTACCGCCTCCGCTAGGTCCTATTAAAGCCACGACATCACCTTTTTTGATTTGCGTGCTAATGCTTCTTAAAACTTCTAAATCTCCATATTTTTTACACAAATTTTCGGTTTTAATCATTTTTATTTAACCTTTTTTCTAACAATCTCACACCTAAGCTAAAAATTTTAACACTCACATAATATACAAGTCCTGTGAAAATAATGGGCTTAGGATTATAAAGCACAGCTTGCAAACTCTTGCTTTGCATTGTAATATCCACCACGCTTATAAAGCCTACAACGGAAGTTTCTTTAAAAAGAGAAATAAATTCATTAGCAAGGGCGGGCAAAATATTTTTAAGTGCTTGAGGTAAAATAATCTCTCTCATCGTGCTTTGATAATCAAGCCCCATAGCCCTAGCCGCTTCCATTTGTCCCTTATCAACGCTATTAATCCCACTTCTTACAATCTCAGCAATATAAGCCGAGCTATTAAGTCCAAGTGCTAAAATCGCCGCATAAAGATTATCTAAAAAGGTAAAAATCACAAAAGCAAAAATCATAAGCTGTAAAATCACAGGCGTTCCGCGTATAATGTCGATAAATTCATCAACGATAAAATTAAGCACCCCAAAAGGAGAAAAGCGAATCAAAGCCAAAATAAAGCCAAAAACAAGTCCTATACAAACTGCACAAAAAGTAAGCAAAATTGTAACGCCATAACTTAGCATATAAGCCTTAGCATTAGGGGTAAAAGCATACCACACCTCATTACCCTCACTTACTTGCAAAATTTCGTAAGGGAAAGAAAAATAGCCCCATAAAATGATGATGGTAAAAAATACAAATGCTTGCATACTCTTTTGGGTCAAAATAAAGCCTTAATACTAAAAATTAAAGCCCAAATTTTAGAAAAATAATCTTTTATTTTTCTTTAAAGATTTAAAAAAATGTGTTAGAATTTTTAAAATTTCAAAGGGTAAAAATGGCAATTTTAGAATTTATTTTAATCTTTCTTTTTGTTTTGTTAATGGCATTTTTGATTATAGGATTTAATCGTCAAATGCTAGAAAAAGCCAAAGAAAGAGAAAAAAGATTAGAAAAATACAACAAAAGACGCGATTTTAAGGAAAAATGATGAGAAAAAGCATTATCGACTTTCAAAAACAAAAAGCAAATGGGGACAAAATCACTATGGTAGCAGCTTACGATTATCCTAGTGCTAAGGCTTTAGATGAGGCTGGGGTGGATGTGATTTTAGTCGGTGATTCTGTGGCTATGGTGCTTTTAGGACACGAGGATACGCTAAGTGTAAGTATGGAGGAAATGCTCGTTTTTACAAAAGCTGTCTCAAAAGCCGCTAAAAATGCCTTTGTTTTAGCTGATATGCCCTTTATGTCTTATCAAAGCTCGGTTTATGACGCCTTGCAAAATGCCGCTAAATTGATGAAGGAAGGTCGTGCAAATGGCGTGAAATTAGAGGGAGGGAGGGAGTTTAGTGAGTGCATTAAGGCTTTAAGCCGTGCTTCTATCCCAGTTATCGCTCACATAGGACTTACCCCGCAAAGTGTCAATGCTATGGGAGGATATAAGGTGCAAGGCAAAAGTAAAGAAGCCGCTAAAAAGCTCATCGATGATGCCAAAGCCGTTCAAGATGCGGGTGCTAGTATGGTTTTAATGGAATGTGTGCCAAGCAAATTAGCGAAAAAAATCACTCAAATCCTAGAAGTGCCTACCATAGGCATAGGAGCGGGGAAACACTGCGATGGGCAGGTTTTGGTATATCACGATTTTTTGGGACTTCATCAAGGATTTAAACCCAAATTTGTCAAACAATTTGCCAACCTAAATCCAAATGAGGGCATAAAAGCCTACATTAATGCCGTTAAAAGCGGAGAATTCCCAAGTGAAGAATATAGCTTTTCTTTAGAAAATGACGAGTGGATTGAAGAATTATATTAAAGGAAAAAAATGCAAATTATTAATGATATTAAAGATTTAAAAAACATTATCAAAAAATGGAAAAATCAGGGTCTAAGTATAGGCTATGTGCCGACTATGGGCTATTTGCACGAGGGACATTTAAGCCTTATTAAAAAAGCAAGTAAAAACGATAAAATTATCGTAAGCATTTTTGTCAATCCTATGCAATTTGGCGTTAATGAGGACCTAGCGACCTATCCAAGAGACTTAGAAAGGGACGCTAAACTTTGCGAAAATGAGGGCGTGGCAGTGCTTTTTACGCCCAGTGTAGAGCAAATGTATCCTAAGGGCTTTAGCTCTTATGTGGATATGAACTCACTCACCGATAAATTATGCGGAGCAAAAAGAGAGGGGCATTTTCGTGGAGTTTGCACCATTTTGATGAAATTTTTTCATCTTATCACGCCTGATGTGGCATATTTTGGACAAAAAGACGCCCAGCAATGTGCTGTGGTTAAACATATGGTGGAGGATTTAAATTTAGACCTTGAGATAGAAATTTGCCCCATTATAAGAGAAAAGGACGGCTTGGCAAAAAGCTCACGCAATGTTTATTTAAATGAGGCAGAGAGAAAGGCGGCTTTAGTGCTTTCAAGGGCGATTTTTTTAGGAGAGAATTTAATCCAAAAGGGCGAAAGAGAGAGCAAAATCATACTTCAAGCTATGCGTGAAGAATTACAAAAAGAAAGCCTTGCTAGGATCGATTATATCGAGCTTGTTAATCCTAAAACTATGCAAAATTTAGAACGCATTGAGGATAGTGCTTTGGGTGCTTTAGCTGTTTATATCGGCAAAACGAGGCTTATTGATAATTTTTTGCTCTTAAATCTTAAATAAGTATTTTTAGATAAAATGCTATCTTTTTTAAGGCTTTTTTATGAGTATGGGTGAAATTATCGTTATTTTAATTGTCGCTATTTTGGTTTTGGGACCGGATAAGCTTCCAGACGCCATAGTGCAAATTGCTAAGATTATTAAGGCTATCAAGCGTAATATTAATGACGCTAAAGCTGGCATTGAAAAAGAAATTCGCATTAAAGAGCTTAAAGACGAAGCGCAAAAATACCAAGATGAATTTTCACTAAGTAATGAAAACATACGCAAAAAGCTTAGTTTTGAAGAATTTGACGACTTAAAAAGAGATATTTTAGATAAAACAAAAGTGGATTTAACTTTTGATAGTAGAGAAAAAGAAACTCCACCACAAAATCCTACGGAAAAAGCAAATGTTTGAAGAGCTAAAACCCCATTTAATAGAACTTAGAAAAAGGCTACTCATAAGCGTTTTATGTGTTATAGTGATGTTTTTTATCTGTTTTACTTTCAATAAATATATCCTAGATGTCCTTACTATGCCCCTTGAAGCTGTTTTGCCTGAAATTTCAAAGCAAATTAACTTCATCGAAATGGCAGAGCCTTTATTTACCGCGATGAAAGTGGCATTTTTCGCGGCGTTTTTACTATCTTTACCTATGATCTTTTGGCAGTTTTGGAGCTTTGTCGCGCCCGGACTTTATGATAATGAAAAACGCCTTGTCGTGCCTTTTGTCATTTTTGCTAGTGTGATGTTTATTTTAGGCTGTGTGTTTTGCTATTTTGTCGTTGTGCCTTTTACTTTTAAATTTCTCATCGATTTTGGTGCAAGTGTGCAAAATTTTAAGCCTATCATTAGCATAGGGGCTTATGTGGGCTTTTTTACAAAGCTTATGATAGCCTTTGGTTTGGCGTTTGAAATGCCTGTTTTGACCTATTTTTTCGCTAAACTTGGCTTGATTGACGATGCTTTTTTAAAAAGACAATTTAGAATCGCCGTTTTAATCATCTTCATCTTTTCTGCGATGATGACCCCGCCTGATGTTTTTTCGCAATTTTTACTCGCCATACCACTTTGCGGACTTTATGGAATTTCTATTCTCATCGCCAAAAAAGTCAATCCCACCCCTACCGACAATAATGAAAGGAATAAACAATGAAATATGACGGCTATATTCAATCTAGTGATTACGAAGATTTGTATTTTGATATAATTCAACCTAATATTATTAATCTTAATCTCCTCTTTGCAGGCTTTAAACCGGTCAAGAACAAGCATTATTTAGAACTAGGCTTTGGTATGGGTCGGTCGCTACTGACCCACGCTGTAAGCAATGAAGGGTATTTTGTCGGCACAGATTTTAATGAAAATCAAGTCGCATTTGCTAAAAATATCTGCGAACAAGCCAAGATTTCAAATCTTACCCTTTATGCAGACAGCTTTGAGCAGCTTTTAGAACGCTTTAGGAAAATGAGAGCTAAGGGCGAGGAAGTAGGCTTTGACTTTATAGTCTTGCACGGAATTTATTGTTGGGTTAATGAAGAAAATCGCCAAATTATCCTTAGCATTATCAAGGAATTTTTGCGTGAAGGTGGCGTTGTGTATATTAGCTATAATTGTTTGCTAGGTAGAGCAACAAATATGGACGCAAGGCATATTTTCAAACTTTACTCACAAAATGAAAACACAGAAAATTTTGACAAAATTTTCTCTTTTACAGAAAAATTTGCACAATTAGAACCGGAAAATACCATCAATAAAAACATTTTAGACACCATCAATACACACCGTCATTCTCATCCTATCTACCGCATTCACGAATTTCTATGCGATTCTTGGTATTTGCCTTATTTTAGTGATATGGCTGAAACTATGAAAAAACTGGGAGACTTGAATTATATTTGTGAGTGCGTATTAGCCTATCATTTTAAAAAATTTACTCCTAAACAAGAGAATTTCTTAGCTCAAATTAACGATGTGATTTTTAAAGAACAAATGAAAGATTTTATCCTTAATAAACGATTTCGCTATGATTTATATGGCAAAGAACTCCTTAAACTTAGTGATAAACAAATCGATGATTATCTTTTTAATACGCAATTTGTGCTTTTAGATTATCCCACAAGCCACACCTTTAAGGACTGCGAGGAGAATTTAAAATGGGCTTATATTGAGCTTATTTCAAGGCTTGAAAATGAGGACTTCACTCCTAAAAGTGCCAAGACACTTATGATGGGTATTGACATAAACCAAAGGGTTTTTTTCTCACTCTTAATTAATCTTATGACTCTCAATCTTGTAGGCATTTGTGTGCCAAATACGACACGCAAAATTGACGAGGTTAAATTTTATAATCACAGCCTTTTGAAAAATCAAAAGCTAAGTGAGGAATATATTTTTGCCTGTGCGCTTACTGGAGGAGGAATTTCGCTAGATAGCTTAGAAAGAGCTTTTCTCAATCATTATTTTAACGAAAATCAAATGAATTTAGAAGAGCTATTTGAGCGGATTTATCAAAATGAAAATTTCCACTTCAATGACGCAAATAACCAAGCTTGTAAAGATAGAGAAAGCGTTTTCACTCAACTCAGCTTACATTACAAAAAATTTTTAAGGCGTCTGCCTATACTAATGAAACTTGAAATGTTTTAATGGATAAAGATTTAAGCCTTTCAAATTACAATTATACCTTACCAAAAGAGCTTATCGCCACACACCCAGCCCAGCCTAAAGAAGCGGCGAGACTTTTAATTTATGAGCGTGAGAAAGATAAGATTACACACACTATTTTTGCGAATTTGGAGCAGTTTTTGCCTGATTGTGCCATATTTTTTAATGATACTAAGGTCATTAAGGCTAGAATTTATGGGACGAAAGAAAGCGGAGGGAAAATTGAGCTTTTTTTACATTCTAGCGTGAGCGAGTGCGAATTTAACGCACAAATTAGAGGCAAGGTTAAAAAAGGCGAGATTTTACATTTTAAAGAGGGCTTGAGTGCTGAAATTTTAGAGCTTTATGCGGACGGCTTACGCAAAGTTTGCTTTAAACAAGATGAAAATTTGCTTAACACCCCTAAGCTTTACGCCCTTTTAGAAAAGATAGGGCATATCCCCCTACCGCCCTATATCAAAAGAGCCGACACGCTTAAAGACACGCAGGATTATCAAAGCATTTTTGCCAAAAATTTAGGTGCTGTGGCAGCCCCTACGGCGAGTTTGCATTTTAGTGAGGCTATGTTAGAGAGTCTTAAAAAACGCCACGAAATTCACACCATAACCCTACACATAGGCGCAGGGACCTTTAAAAGCGTAGAATGCGAAGACATAAGAGAGCATCAAATGCACAGCGAATTTTTTCACATCAACGAAGCCGCAAAAGCGTGTATCGACAGCAAAAAGGCAATTTTAGGCGTAGGAACGACTGCGACTAGAAGCATTGAGTATTATGTTAGGACGGGGCTTTGTAGTGGGGCGTGTGATTTATTTTTACACCCTTTTAATAAGCCTTTAAGGCAAAATTTTCTCTTAACGAATTTCCACTTACCAAAATCCACGCTTATAATGCTTGTATCCTCTTTTATAGGGCGTGAAAAGACCCTAGCACTCTACAAAGAGGCGGTTACACTAAAATACCGCTTTTATTCTTACGGCGATGCGATGCTAATTCTTTAAGCCGTTTTAAGCGTAATCACTGCGATAATGATGATAAAAATCCCCACCCAGCCGATAGGCTTTAATTTCTGCTTAAAAAAATACCACCCCCCCAAAGTCGTGCCTAAAATCCCTATACTTCCCCAAAGTGTGTAAGCGATAGCTAGTTTCATACCCTCCAAACTTAAAGCAAGAAGATAAAAGGCAAGCCATACAAGTAAAATGGATAATAAGCCCCATTTAAAATTCCTAAAGCCATTAGATTTATTTAAAGCGAGATTAGCCACGATGTCTAAAAGTGCGGCTAAAACGACATAAAATAAATAGATATTAAACATCTTTAGCCTCGTGTTTCTCTCCCAAATTCACAAGCACAATGCCTACAATAGCAAGTGCCAAGCCTATATATTCTTGCGTTTTTAAAGAAGTGCCAAAGATAAAAACGGCGATAAGGGTTATCAAGCTAAGCCCCACAATTTCCCAAATAGCATACGCCACACCTACGCTAATCGTGCGTATAGAAAGAGACATAAAATAATACGCCACGCCTATCATAGCAAACATAAAGCCATAAACGAAAATTTGATTACCCTCCTGTGAGTAATTCATCACAGAAACGCCAAAAACCTCACATACGATAGCAAGCATTAGAAAAATCCACGCTTTTAGCATTAGTCTCTCCTTAAATTTGCAAAAGCAAGATTTTAACACAAAGAAGCTTTTAATTTCATTATGATATATAAGAAGAAACGAAGCGTGAGCCAGTAGTTAAACTCACCACCACCAAGCATATCTAAACATAAGGGCGTGAGATCTTATAATATTAGCTGAAGAGAAAATTCCACTATATCCTAAAGAAATATCAGAATCCTTAGTCAAGTCATAAGAAATTCCCCCTTGCACTACTCCATAAAGTCTAGCAATGTCAAGTTCAGCATTTAAGACATTGCTATCAAGATGTAAGGTTCCTTTTGCATCTTTATAGACATTAATAATCGTTCCTAGTGCCACAGCTGTTTTAAAACGATTAATCCAAGGAGTTTCATATTTTACC
>NZ_JANURX010000029.1:0-3617 GCF_030250085.1 Campylobacter felis | reverse complement strand
TCCAACCCTAAATACTACTACCAGATCGATAGCGAACAAGTACCGTGAGGGAAAGGTGAAAAGAACGGCGGTGAGCCGAGTGAAATAGAACCTGAAACCATTTGCTTACAATCATTCAGAGCCCTATAGTGAGTCCCTTTGAGAAATCACGGGGGGGGGGGGGTAACTCTTTGTTATCTCTCCCTTTCCGCCCTTGTTTTCTCTTATCTTTTTTTGGTAAGGAGAATATTATGGGAAGTTATGAGCCTCAATACACGGATGACGAAATTGCCAGCTATGTCCCAGACCATAAGGATGTGTCAGAGTTAAGTGATTATGAGCGAGAGGAAATTGAGAAACAGAAAACTCGTGATGATTACCTAGAAGACGAATGGTATAAGGAGGATAGCGATGAGTAGCAGTTCGTTGTTAAGGAGTATGGAGCGTATAGACAACTTAGACCTTGAACCTATAATTGTTAAGATTATGGATAAAGTAGAGGGTAAAGGTTGGGAATTGAGTTATACGCAATTAATTGAAGCTGAGTATCGTAAGTTTTTGTTGCTTATGCTTAAATATCCAAATGAAGCAATTGTGCCACCACAACAAGTGGATGAGTTTTGGCATTATCACATACTTGATACTATGAAGTATGAGAAAGATTGTAAGGATATTTTTGGTTATTTTGTGCATCATTTTCCGTATTTTGGAATGCGAGGGAAAGATGATGAAAGTAACTTGAAAACTGCGTGGAATAGGACTTGTGAACTTTATATATATTCTTTTGGAGAACCAACAGAATATATAAGGAAACACATTTGGACATCTGCAGGTAGATGCCCAAATTGTGGTAGGAGATCCCCCGAAGCGAATGTAAAATTTGCTTACGATGCAAGACCTACAATTAGTGTGTGTTAATTTTTTTCTACTAACTATGTCAAGCATAGTTAGTGTCTTTGATTTTTCAAAGGGATTCACTGGTGTGATGGACTGCCTTTTGCATAATGAGCCTGCGAGTTGTGGTGTCTGGCAAGGTTAAGCTAACGCGAAGCCGTAGCGAAAGCGAGTCTGAATAGGGCGCTAAGTCAGATGCTGCAGACCCGAAACGAAGTGATCTATCCATGAGCAGCTTGAAGCTAGTGTAAGAACTAGTGGAGGAGCGAACCCGCTAGCGTTGAAAAGCTATGGGATGACTTGTGGATAGGGGTGAAAGGCCAATCAAACTTCGTGATAGCTGGTTCTCTCCGAAATATATTTAGGTATAGCGTTGTGTCGTAACATAAGGGGGTAGAGCACTGAATGGGCTAGGGCATACACCAATGTACCAAACCCTATCAAACTCCGAATACCTTATGTGTAATCACAGCAGTCAGGCGGCGAGTGATAAAATCCGTCGTCAAGAGGGAAACAACCCAGACTACCCGCTAAGGTCCCCAAATCTTACTTAAGTGGAAAACGATGTGAAGTTACTTAAACAACCAGGAGGTTGGCTTAGAAGCAGCCATCCTTTAAAGAAAGCGTAATAGCTCACTGGTCTAGTGATTTTGCGCGGAAAATATAACGGGGCTAAAGTAAGTACCGAAGCGGTAGGCTTGTGCTTAATCAAATTCTTTAAGATGAGGGCAAAAACCCTAAGGAATTTAAGAAAGTTAAGAAAGCTAAGAAGTTAAAATACAAATTTTTACTTTAAATTTAAGGCTTTAACTTTAGGCTTTAACTTTTAAATTTGAATTTCAAAAAAACTTAACTTTGAAACTTAAATTTGAAAGAAAAAGAATTTAAATTTGAAATTTCAAAAAAAAAAAAAAAAAAAATAACTTTCAAAAATAAATTTAAATTCCTTAAATTCAAAGCTTCTTTCAAAAAAGTCAAGAAATGAAGAAGTCAAAAAGAAAAAATTCCACTAAAGAATTTGCTTAAGCGCAAGCGGTAGGAGAGCGTTCTATTTGCGCCGAAGGTATACCGGTAAGGAGTGCTGGAGCGGATAGAAGTGAGCATGCAGGCATGAGTAGCGATAATTAATGTGAGAATCATTAACGCCGTAAACCCAAGGTTTCCTACGCGATGCTCGTCATCGTAGGGTTAGTCGGGTCCTAAGCTGAGTCCGAAAGGGGTAGGCGATGGCAAATAGGTTAATATTCCTATACCAACATTAGTGTGCGATGGAAGGACGCTTAGGGCTAGGGGGGCTAGCGGATGGAAGTGCTAGTCTAAGGTCGTAGGTGCTTATACAGGCAAATCCGTGTAAGAATACACCGAGAGCTGAAAGGCTTTTCAAAGTCTTCGGATAGCGAGAAGAACCCCTGATGCCGTCGAGCCAAGAAAAGTTTCTAAGTTTAGCTAATGTTGCCCGTACCGTAAACCGACACAGGTGGGTGGGATGAGTATTCTAAGGCGCGTGGAAGAACTCTCTTTAAGGAACTCTGCAAAATAGCACCGTATCTTCGGTATAAGGTGTGCCTCCCTTTGTATTAGAATTTACTTCGAAAGCAAAGAAGGTTACAACAAAGAGTCCCTCCCGACTGTTTACCAAAAACACAGCACTCTGCTAACTCGTAAGAGGATGTATAGGGTGTGACGCCTGCCCGGTGCTCGAAGGTTAATTGATGGGGTTAGCATTAGCGAAGCTCTTGATCGAAGCCCGAGTAAACGGCGGCCGTAACTATAACGGTCCTAAGGTAGCGAAATTCCTTGTCGGTTAAATACCGACCTGCATGAATGGCGTAACGAGATGGGAGCTGTCTCAAAGAGGGATCCAGTGAAATTGTAGTGGAGGTGAAAATTCCTCCTACCCGCGGCAAGACGGAGAGACCCCGTGGACCTTTACTACAGCTTGACACTGCTATTTGGATAAGAATGTGCAGGATAGGTGGGAGGCTTTGAGTGTATGACGCCAGTTGTATATGAGCCATTGTTGAGATACCACTCTTTCTTATTTGGGTAGCTAACCAGCTTGAGTTATCCTCAAGTGGGACAATGTCTGGTGGGTAGTTTGACTGGGGCGGTCGCCTCCCAAATAATAACGGAGGCTTACAAAGGTTGGCTCAGAACGGTTGGAAATCGTTTGTAGAGTATAAAGGTATAAGCCAGCTTAACTGCAAGACATACAAGTCAAGCAGAGACGAAAGTCGGTCTTAGTGATCCGGTGGTTCTGTGTGGAAGGGCCATCGCTCAAAGGATAAAAGGTACCCCGGGGATAACAGGCTGATCTCCCCCAAGAGCTCACATCGACGGGGAGGTTTGGCACCTCGATGTCGGCTCATCGCATCCTGGGGCTGGAGCAGGTCCCAAGGGTATGGCTGTTCGCCATTTAAAGCGGTACGCGAGCTGGGTTCAGAACGTCGTGAGACAGTTCGGTCCCTATCTGCCGTGGGCGTAAGAAGATTGAAGAGATTTGACCCTAGTACGAGAGGACCGGGTTGAACAAACCACTGGTGTAGCTGTTGTTCTGCCAAGAGCATCGCAGCGTAGCTAAGTTTGGAAAGGATAAACGCTGAAAGCATCTAAGCGTGAAGCCAACTCTAAGATGAATCTTCTCTAAGCTCTCTAGAAGACGACTAGTTTGATAGGCTGGGTGTGTAATAGATGAAAGTCTTTTAGCTGACCAGTACTAATAGAGCGTTTGGCTTATCTTTAAA